>NZ_JCACHU010000131.1:0-2035 GCF_059504005.1 Belnapia sp.
CAAGCTGATGGCAAGGCGCTTGGCACGCTCATAAACATCTCGGACGGGCTCTAAGAACTCGACGTCATGTATCAGAGATGGTGGCGGGATCTCTGCTATGCGCTGCTGCCAACAGCCACCAGCACGCAATAAAATTGCTTAGCAGCCTCTAAGCTGCAGAATTTAGCACCACATTCCAAATCGTCTCTGTGAGCTGGCCTAAGCACATCAATGGCTTGCGCCAATCCGTTCATCGGCCGTTCGCTCGGAACTGTTCAAGTTGGGCCACAGGGCCTCCCGCCCGCACGATCGAGGACGCGCCCGCCCGCCCGTGGTGCCGCCGAGGGTCACCGGCGGACGTTGCCCTCGAACCGGAACTCGGGCGAGTTGCGCAGCTGGTCGCGGGTGGCGTCGACCACGGCGCGCAAAGTACCGTCCGGCTGCCGGGTGAGCACCACCGCGCTGGGCGGCAGGGCGGCGTGGCGCTCGTCGATGTTGAGGAAGCCGCCGACGCCGATGACCACGGCCGCGATCTCCCGGCCGCCGCCGATGACCAGGTCCTCGATCTCGCCGATCCGCTCGTCCTGCAGGTTGCGGACCTGGGTACCCATCAGGTTGGAGGCGGTCATGTCGACGGGCTGCACCGCGTAGTAGGTGACGACCACGGCAGCCGGCGCAACGGTCACCAGGCCGCCGCCCGGAGGAGCCTGGCCCGGCTGCGGCGCCGGGGTACCGGCCCAGCCGGGCAGGGTCTGCGTCGGGCCAGGCAGCGCCGTCTGGGCGAGCGCACCGCCGCCCGCGAGCAGCGCGGCCGCGAGGGTCAGCAAGGGGTGTCGCGCGTTCGTCGTGGTCTCCTCGTCCGCTTGGGGGTGGGCTCGCAGCTGCGGCGGCAGCGCACCACCGCCCCGGCGGTTCCTGCCCGGGACGGCAGTTCAGAGGCGCTGGGGCGCGCTCGGAGAGGTGCCTCGGTTCGGCAGGCATGCGGCGGGTGCTTGGGTTCCCCTGGCTCCGCGCCTGGCAACCTGCGATCGCCAGGGTCGGCGCCGGCCAACCACAGGGCGCGAGGAACCCTCCGGAGCCCAGGGCGGTTAGCGGACGCGGGCGGTCCGGTGCCCGGGTACGCCCTTGCACGGTCCTGCAACGTCGACGAAAGGCCACGCGCATGCCAGACGACAGGAGCACGACGAGCGGGTCGCAGCCGGGGCTGGCGCGGTACCGGGACGCGGCGCAGGACGTCTTCGCCGAGACGCGCCAGGCCTGGCCCGGGCTCGGCTACTACGAGCGCTTCGAGCAGGTGGTCTGCTTCGTGCTGACGGTCGTCATCGCGGGGGTGGCGGTGGCCGCGACGGCGGTGCTGCTGATCCGGGTGGTCGGGCTACTGCTGCTCGGGGTGGTGGACCCGGCGGAGCCGGCGGTGTTCCAGGCGATCTTCGGCATGATCGTGACGGTACTGATCGCGCTCGAGTTCAACCACACTCTGCTCGGGGTGCTGGAGCGGCGGCACAGCATCGTGCAGGTGCGCACCGTGGTGCTGATCGCGCTCATGGCCATCGCTCGCAAGTTCCTCATCCTGGACCTGAAGGAGGCGGAGCACACCACCCTGCTCGGCCTGGCCGGCGCGGCGTTGGCGCTCGGCGCCGTCTACTGGCTCGTGCGCGAGCAGGACCGGCGCGACGAGGCTGCGGCGGGCGGGCGCGAGGGCTGACCCGGGGCGCGGCGCCCAGGAAGCGCCCTTGGTCCTGCTATCCTTCCCATCGCTCAACCACACACGCGTGGTCCTCTACGGCTAGGGCGGGATGGCCTCTGCCGCGCGGGGCTGGAAGATGTTGCGGCTGTTCGGGCACGAGGTGGCCTCGGTGCTGGGCGGAGGCAAGGCGCCTTGTGAAGGCGCACTCAAACAGGCTCTGAGCAAGTGCAAGGGAGACGCGGACCTTCGCCGTGCGTGGGTCGGACGGCAAAGTCGGGTGCAGAACTGGCTTTGGGCCAACTTCCGCCATGCACCATCTGTGGACACCCCCTTCAGGGCAAGGGAAAACGTCAGGATTGCGGTGACGCG
>NZ_JCACHU010000132.1:0-102048 GCF_059504005.1 Belnapia sp.
GCCGCCGCCTGGAAAGGGCAAATCCCACCGCTGCCACAGCTTTTGCCCCTCTTACATGACCGCCAGCCGCATCGCAAACCCCTGGTGAATAAGAACGGCTAGCACACAACCCCTCATAGGGCTTTGTAGGGGTAGGTCAAAAACCTGCCCTCCTCATGGTTATGAGCACGTTTTCGCGGCCATTTTGTGCATATCTACAGAGCAGTTAGGACGACGAGAATGAGGAGAAACTCATCAGGGACGTAGTAGCAAACTTTCTTGCCACCTTTCATGGCAACAACAAGCCGCAGTACCAGGGCATCAGCGAGAACGCTTGCGAGATCTACAGCGAGCAGGCCCGCTTGTCAGTGAAGCTGCATGCCTGGGCGATCAAGGCGGCAGGTTTTCAGAGGGTGAGGGTGCCTACCGAGTTTCGCGACGTGGAGACATACGACGCGGCGGTGCAGTTTGATGGCACGCATTCAACCGCCTCGATCAGCAAGGAGGTGCTAGCGACAAGGATCGCGGCGCTGCATAAAACAGCAGTGATCCTGAACAACGTGGCGAACAAGCTTCGCACGATCTGACCCAAGCTTCTGATCTCGTCCAGGCGGTCTTGCTGCAACGCTGTCTTAGCCAGCGAGTGCTCCGCCGCCGGGGCTTCTGCCATGATGACGCGGGCGCAGGTGAGTGACCTTGCCCGCCCATCATCGTTGTTTCGGCAACTGAAAGTTGACGATTTCGAGCAATTATCAGGAGGTTGTATTCGGCCCACTTGCCTTACTGAAAACACAGGCACGCCACGCCAATGCCGCCAAACCGCGTTTTCCTAACTTTGGATGAGGAGGACGCGCATATGTACGACGATGTAGTAGCGGTGTTCCCAGAACCAGCTCCGTACGGGGAGGTGTACGTCACCTCTCCGGAGCCCATCTACGCCGAGCCAGAGATCTGGATTGACCCTTACGCGCCTGTTTACATCGAACCGGTTTATGACACATATGCGCCCATCTACGTCGCGCCAATCGACGATCCCTATGCCCCCATCTACGTCGAACCCGTGGATGAGCTGTATGCACCTCTGTACGTCGAGCCGGTTTATGACCAGTACTTCCCGATCTACGTTGAGTCGCTCTATGTCTAGACTAACAGTAGTGGTGCGTGGGTAGGGCGTGATTCTCCTGTTGAGATGGGTAGGCCCGCTTGCTGTTATGCCCTCAGCAAGCGGGTTTCTCCATGACTGGTGCACCAGCGGGAGATAGAGGCACCCGCCGGGTAAACCAGGTCGACCACCTTGGACGGGAGGTATTCGAGGAGCCCGAGCAGCGCACAAAGCTCTGGCAGCGCTCGTCTAGACGATCCGCGGCGAAGCTGGTCTGATCACCAGTGGCGCCGTTCCGTGGGAGCGGCAAGGGGAGGGAAGGGGCGTCCATGCAGGCACTCCTCGGTCGACGCGCTCTGGGCGTCACGGCACTTTCTGCACTGGCCTGGCCCGCTCTCGCGCAGACCGACGCTACTGCCTGGCCAAACCGCCCGGTGCGCCTGGTCGTCGGCTATCCTGCCGGCGGCTCGACCGACATCTGTGCCCGTATTCTAGCCGAGGACTTTCGAACCCGCCTTCCCCAGCCCATCGTGGTGGAGAACCGGACTGGCGCAAACGGTTCGCTCGGCGCGGCATACGTCGCCGCAGCGACGGACGGCCACACTCTGCTAGTCAGCAACACCAGCACCATGACCGTGAACCACTTGCTTTACCGCGATACGCGCTACGACCCGCTACGCGACCTGCTGCCCATCGCCACGATCACCATCAGCCCTTTCATCTTAGTGATCAACTCACGCAATCAACGCACCCAAGGCGTGCGCACATTGCAGGATCTGATTGCACTGGCACAGCGACAGCCGGGGCAAGTCACCTATGCCTCGGCCGGCGTCGGGAACCTCCAGCACCTGCATATGGAGCAGCTGTTGGCGGCAGCCGGTGTGCGGATGTTGCATGTGCCCTACCGCGGCTCCTCGGTGGCGACCAATGCAATGGTGGCTGGTGAGGTGGACGTACTATTAGACACGCCCACCACAGGCGGACCGCTGATCCAAGCTGGCACCTTTGCGGCGTTGGCCACCACTGGTGAGACGCGTTGGCGCGAGCTGCCGGAGGTGCCGACGGTTAAGGAAGCCGGATACCCGGACTTCACCGCCGTGTTTTGGAACGGCTTGGTCGCACCAGCCAACACGCCATCCGATCTGGTGCACCGCCTATACGGCATGATGCAGGCAACAGCGGATTCGCCAACGGCGCGCCCGCCGCTGCTGGCTCAGGGCGACATCTTCGTGCTGGACCCCGCGCGCTTCCGCGAGCGCATCGCCACCGATATTGAGCGCAACACCGTGGCCATCAAGGCGGCAGGTATTGAGATGCAGTAAGCAGCTGGTTCCATCGGGCCCCACACAGCGATTGTTCATACCGTTTCAAATCAGGCAGTCTCTGGGCGGAACAAAGCCGGAGGGGAAGCGGCACCATGCCCGAATATGTCATCACCGCGCGTGCGACGGCTCGAGGCAAACGCGAGTTTAGTGACGACCCAGGGCCCGTTCAGTTCCTTGAAGTACCCGATGATGCGCCTTCGGCCCTGCCAGCCCACGCTATGAAGCGGGCGGACTGGGTGAGGAAAGTGAGTGCCCTCGCCGGGAGGAGGAGAGACGCCACAGGCGTCGTCCGGGGCGACGTCCTCGTCTTCATTCATGGCTACAACAACAGCATACCCGACATCCTGAAGCGGCATCGGCGGCTCAGTAGCGACCTGCCGCAGTTTGGCTACGCGGGTGCGGTGGTTAGCTTCGACTGGCCCTCGGGCGACACCGCGCTCGCCTACCTTGAGGATAGAGTGAAAGCCAAGATGACGGCCCTCGCGCTGGTCCAGGACTGCATTGAGCTGTTCGCAACGCTACAGGCCCGCCCGGAGTGCGAGATCAACGTCCACCTCCTCGCCCATTCCACAGGCGCCTATGTTGTCCGGGAAGCTTTCGATGATGCCGACGACCGCCGCCGAATCGCCGCCGTAAACTGGACAGTCAGCCAGTTGGTGCTAATCGCCGGCGATGTTTCCGCGCCCTCGCTCGCCACCGGCAATCCAGAGAGCGAGTCGACGTACCGGCACTGTCTCCGCCTCACCAACTATGCCAATCCATTCGATGAGGTTCTGCAGATCTCCAATGCCAAGCGTGTGGGGCTCTCCTCTCGTGTCGGTCGCGTTGGCCTTCCGGCGGACGCTCCGGCGAAGGCCGTCAACGTCGACTGTGGCGAGTATTACCAGCGCATGATCCAATCGCGGCCGCAGGACGATATCATCGGCTACCCATCACACTCCTGGCACATTGGCGACCCCGTATTCACCGAGGATCTGGCCCATACCCTCAACGGCGACCTGGACCGCAGCGCAATTCGCACGAGAGAAATCCTGGCTGCAAACCGCTACAAGCTAGTCGGTCCACAAACGCTAGTGCGAACTGCTCCGGCTTCGACTGTCCCGACAGCGCCCACCTGATCTGCTCCACGTTGGACTGCACGGCAGCCAGTCAGTGCGCATGAGCGCGTGCAGGTTAGCTGGACGTGCAGGTGGGCTGACGCAGCGGGTAACCATCCAGGCCGACGACAGCGGCAAAGCTAGGATAATGCTGGAGACACAGTTTGGGTGCGGATGCGTTTTAGTGCCCGGCTGCCCACAAAAATAGTGAAGGAGACCGTATGAACGGCCTGATTGTAGCGGCCATTAATCAGCGGCGGCTCTTAAAGCTGACCTATTCCGCCGGAAATCGCATCGTCGAGCCACATGTTTATGGGAGGGACGGTGCCGGAAAGGAGTTACTGCGCTGCTATCAGATCGCTGGCGAAAGTATGTCGCAAGAGCGGGCGGGCTGGAAGCTGCTTCGGGCCAGTGACGCCACTTCAGTGGAGGTGTTGGACGTCCGGTTTGAGCGGCGCACAGGCTACAATCCGAGTGATCCTGCGATCCACGAGGTATACGCTTGTATTTAGCCGCGCTGCCGCTTGACGGTGGAGGCGGGAAGTTCGAAAAAACACTGGCTGCCCAGCACAGTTCTAGCGCAGCGGCAGCAGGACCCAACCTAGTCAACAAGTTACGCCCGGGATCTCTCAACTGAAAAACGCAGTGTCGGTGGTTCGATTCCGCCCCTGGGCACCATTCCCCTGATCCGACTGGCCTCGTCCCGAGGCGGACGAGCCCCATGCCCCGCTGGCTTCCCCTGCTGCTCGGCTTTCTGACGGCGATCGGCCCCGTCTCGACCGACATGTACCTGCCGGCCTTCCCTGCCATCGAGGCGGAGCTCGGCAGCGGCTGGGGCGGCGCGCAGGTGACGCTCGCCGCCTGGTTCGCGGGCCTCGCCGTCGGGCAGCTTGTCCAGGGCACGCTGGCGGACAGGCTCGGGCGGCGGCGGCCGCTCATCCTCGGCACGGCGATCTATACGCTCGCCTCGCTCGGCTGCGCCCTGGCGGTGAGCATGACGGCGCTCTCCGCCTGGCGCTGCATCGCGGCCTTCGGCGGGGCGGCGAGCGCCGTCATCCCGCGCGCCATGGTGCGGGACCGGGCGGATGGGCACGAGGCGGCGCGGATGATGTCGCGGCTGATGCTGGTGATGGGCGCCGCGCCGATCCTCGCGCCGACGCTCGGCGGGCTGCTGCTGCAGGCGGGCGGCTGGCGGACGATCTTCTGGGCCTGCGCCGGCTACGGGCTGCTCTCCTGCCTGCTCGCCGCGACGCTGCTGCCGGAGACGCTGCCGCCCGCCCGGCGCGTGCGCCGCGCCCCGGCGGCGCTGCTCGGTGACTTCGCCCGCATCGGGCGGGAGCGCGGCTTCCTCGCCAACACGGTGATGGCGGGGGCGAGCAGCTTCGTCGTCTTCGCCTTCATCGGTGGCGCGCCGGAGGTCTATATCAAGCAGTTCGGGATCGCGCCGGAACGCTTCGGCCTGCTCTTCGCCCTCAGCGCGACGGGCTTCATCGCCACCTCGCAGCTCAATCCCTGGCTGCTGGGGCGGATGGGTGCCCGCGCGGTGCCGATGCTCGCCCTCGGGGCCTGCGGTGCGGCGGTGCTCCTGCTGGTGCTCGCGGTCTTCACCGGCACCGGTGGTTTCCTCGGCGTCTATGTGCCGGGGGCGGTGGCGCTGGCCTGCACCGGGCTCATCTTCCCCAATGCGGCCGTCGGCGCGATGTCGCGGCACGCGGCGCGGGCGGGCAGCGCCTCCGCCCTGATGGGCACGCTGCAATTCGGCCTGGCCGCGGCCGGCAGCGCCCTGGTCGGGGCGCTGACCGACGGCACGCCGCGGCCCATGGCGCTGCTGATGCTCCTCGGCGTCGGCGCCGCCATCGCGGCGAGCCTGGCGCGGCCGAGGGGCTGAGGCCGGCGCCCCGCCCTGGCCGATGACCGGGGCAAGGCGATGCCCGAGCCCGCAGCCAGGGCCTGGCCGCCCTTCGCCTGAAGCGTTTTCCGTTCGTACTGGCTGACGGAACCTGCTCTAGCTTGTTGGCAGCGGTGGCCGGGGCGCCCGGCGCCACGACGCCGACAGGCGGGGAGGAGTGGATGGAGGCGCGCAGCCGGTCCCGCTCCTCCGGCGTGAAATCGGCCCAGGCGAGGTCGCGGTCGAGCGGGAACAGCGCGCCGCCAGGCGCGGTCACGGCCAGGGCTGTGGCCTGCGCGGGATCCATCCAGAAAGGTTCGGCCTTCTTCGGCAGCGGCCAGAGCGTTGCCTTCCTGCCGCCGACGGGGCGCACCTGCCAGCCATTGGGGTCGCGCGCCACCTGCACCGGCGCCGGCATCAGCCGCCTGCCGGACAGGTTCTCCATGTCCCGCCGCGCCCGGCCACCAGCCCGCACCAGGACAATGCCGCCGATGAGGAGCGCCACCATCGCTGCTGCGATGCCGAGCGCCGTCAGCAGCCGGTTGGTCAGGTGGTCGAGGCCCATATCGGTCGACGGCCGGTCCGGCCGCGACGGATCGGCCATGACCTGCACGTCGAAGTCGCTGATATGCGGCTCGACGAAGAGGTAGCTCACCTTCCTCCGCACCGGCTCCATCCCCTTCTTCGGCGAGATCGTGCCGATCGTCATCTCGCAGGCCTGCAGCAGGCCGAAGCGCGTCCGGCACTGGCCGTTGGAGATGCGGCCGTTCACTGGCACGGCGACGGTGCGGAGCGCGCAGTCGTCGACCAGCGTCGGCACCAGCTCCATCGCGGTCCGGGCGGCGAAGCCGCCGCAGATCACGGACATCACGCAGGCCGTCAGCCAGCCGCGCCAGCGCGTGATCGGCGCCTTCAGCGCGAGCGGCCGGCCGGGGAAGGCGGAAGCGATCGAAGCGAGGCTCAAGCGGGTCATCCCGGTGTGGCACGGCCGTGCCCTTAATCCGGGGCCAGCCAATGTCCCGACGTAGTTGCGTGACATTTCAACCGCCTGGTTCATCCCGCCGGGTGGTCTGGCGCCCCCGGCAAGGCGGAGGCAGGATCGCGGCCCTCCCAGGGAAGGAACCGCCATGACCGAACGCTGGCAGCCGAGCGAGCGCTATCCGGACCCGTCGATTGTCGCCCTAGACCCCTCTTTCAGGAAGTACCACCTGGCCCTCTCGGCGGTGGAGCGGCTCTGGACCGGCTCGCGCTGGGGCGAGGGGCCGGTCTGGCTCGGCGACATGCGCTGCCTGCTCTGGTCCGACATCCCCAACAACCGCGTGCTGAAATGGGACGAGACGACGGGCCAGGTCTGCGAGTGGCAGAAGCCCTCCAACAACGCCAACGGCCATACCCGCGACCGCGAGGGGCGCATCGTCGCCTGCGAGCATGCCGGGCGGCGGGTGGTGCGCTTCGAGCATGACGGCAGCACCACGGTCCTCGCCGACAGCTACCAGGGCAAGCGGCTGAACAGCCCGAACGACGTGGTGGTGAAGTCCGACGGCTCCATCTGGTTCACCGACCCGCCCTTCGGCACCTACGCCTTCTACGAGGGCATCAAGACCGAGGCGGAGCTGCCGCACACCAACGTCTATCGCGTCGACGGCAAGACGGGTGCGATCACCTGCGTCGCCGACGACATCGACCACCCGAACGGCCTCGCCTTCAGCCCGGATGAAAGCCTGCTCTACGTCATCGAGAGCCGCGGCAACCCGCGCAACATCATCGCCTATGACGTGACGGGCGACGGCTTGCGCAACCGCCGCATCTTCGTCGCCTGCGAGCCGGAGGAGACGCC
Source organism: Belnapia sp. (assembly GCF_059504005.1). Lineage (NCBI taxonomy): Bacteria > Pseudomonadati > Pseudomonadota > Alphaproteobacteria > Acetobacterales > Roseomonadaceae > Belnapia > Belnapia sp. The sequence goes on from NZ_JCACHU010000132.1 coordinate 7,229, forward strand.
GGACGGCTTCCGCCTCGACATCGACGGCAATCTCTGGTGCGGCTGGGGGATGACGCCGGCGCTCGACGGCGTGCGGGTCTACAACAGCGCCGGCGCGCCGATCGGGCACATCCATCTGCCGGAGCGCTGCGCCAATCTCTGCTTCGGCGGCCGGCACCGCAACCGGCTCTTCATGTCGGCGGCGCAGTCGCTCTTCTCGCTCTACGTCAACACGCAGGGCGTGGCGGGAGGCTAGCTCCGCCCCTCGCCTTCCGGCCAACCGTCCCGGTCCCGCAGCATGTGGACCGGGACCTGGAGGCAGAGGCTCTGCGCCGGCAGCACGTCGCGCCAGTCGTCGATGAGCTTCCTGTAAGCCTCGCCGACCGGGCGGATGCGACGGTCGAGGTCGTACAGGCCGAGCGGGTTGGCGCGCCCGTTCCGCTCGCGCAGCGCCGTGTCCCAATCCACCTGATCGATGAGCGAGAACCAGGTGAAGCCGACCACCGGCACGCCGTCATTCCTGACGCGCAGCACATTGGCCCATTGCTTCCACAGCCACTGCACCGCCTCGTCGCCGCGCGGGCCCTCCATCAGGTTGGTCTCGGTATGCATCACCGGCATCCGGTAGCGGTCGTAATACTGCCGGGTGATGGTGGCGTAGCCGAAGATCTCGCCCGAGGCGCGCGTGCCGCCGTCCGGCGAAACCAGGTGCTCGTTCGTCACGTAGTAGTCGTTGCCCATGATGCACCAACGCTTCAGCCGGTGCCGCATGAAGAAGCGGTACTCCTCCCGCGTCATGCCGTTGTCGAGCAGGTACTCGTACATCTCGGAGGAGACGCGGACGCCGTAGTTGAGGTCGAGCGAGAGGAAGCGCTCGGCATTCCTCACCTCGGCGGGGCCGATCGCCGCGGGGCTGTCGGCGTGATAGTACTCCGTCGATTCGCTCTGGATGAAGAGCGCATCGGGCCGCACCTCGAGGATCGCCTCCATCGCCAGGACATTGGCGCGGACGACATGCTTGAGCGCGGTGACGAAGCCACGGTCGCTCGAGAGCTGCTCGTTCCACCAGCCGTAGCGGGCGGAGAAGAGCGCTGTGATGTACATCTCGTTGACCGGCGTATAGAGCTGCACCCAAGGGAAGCGCTCGGCGAAAGCCCGTGCATAGTCGGCGAAAGCCGTGGGGAAGCCCGGGTTCTGGAAGTCGCCCAGCCAGTCCGGCAGGCCGAAATGGCAGAGATCGACGATGGGGACGATCTTCAGCCGGCGCATCTCGGCGAAGGCCGCATCGGCATAGTCCCAGTCATGGCGCCCGGGCCCGAGCAGCGTGCGGTGGATGGGCGGCCCGATGCGGAGGAAGCCGCAGCCGGTCTCGGCGACGAGCGCCAGATCCTCCTGCCAGCGCGCGTAATGGCCGCATTCCTCCATCTGGTCGCGGCGCGTGCGCCCGCCATCGATGGTCGGGTTGCTGTTCTCGATGCCGGTGGCGAACATGAAGTAGGTCACGGTGGGGCAACGCGCAGCCGGGCGCACCGGTTCGAAACGGAGCGCATGCCGGAAACCGAACGAATGTACGGAAGTTAATGCAGGTGTCAACTTCGGGCCATGACGGCATGGGGCTGTCGCGGCGCCGGAGCAGGAGAAAGCACTCAGCCGATGTTCCGTACCAGTCTGCTTGCCGCCGCCCTTGGCCTGTCCCTTGGCGCCCCGACCATGGTGACCTCCGCCGGCGCCGCGCCGCTGCTCTCGGGCGGCGGTGCCGAGGCGGCCGTCACCTATGGCGATGCGGCCCGGGCCTCCATCGTCGGCGGCTCGCATGCCGCCATCCAGGGTGGCGGCCGCGACACCACCTATCTGGCCCAGCCGGGCGGGCAGGCGCGGGAGGGCCGCATCGGCCGGGCGACCGGCGGCGGGCGCGACAAGGCTGTGATCTACAGCGACGCCCATCCGCATGGCTGGGCCGCCACCGAGGCCGAGACCGACACGCGCGGCCATCGCGGCTGAGCCATCGGCCCGGGCGGCCCCTCGACAAGCGGGGCCGCCGGCGCTTTGGTTTGGGCGAACCGGACCGGAGCGCCCCATGCCCATCATCAACCGCATCGCCGATTTCGCCGCCGAGATGACGGCCTGGCGGCGCGACTTCCACCAGCACCCGGAGCTCGGCTTCGAGGAGCGGCGCACCAGCGACATCGTGGCGGCCAAGCTGGCCGAGTGGGGGATCGAGGTGCATCGCGGCCTCGCCACCACCGGCGTCGTCGGCGTGCTGCGCAACGGCTCGGGCGGGCGGAGCATCGGCCTGCGGGCCGACATGGACTGCCTCCCCATGCAGGAGATCAGCAGCGTGCCGCATGCCTCGACCATCCCGGGGCGGATGCATGCCTGCGGCCATGACGGGCACACGGCGACGCTGCTCGGCGCGGCGAAGTACCTGGCGGAGACGCGCAATTTCGACGGCACCGTCACCTTCATCTTCCAGCCGGCCGAGGAGGGCGGCGGCGGCGGCCGGGTGATGGTGGAGGAGGGGCTGTTCGACCGGTTCCCCTGCGACAGCGTCTACGGCATCCACAACGCGCCCGACCTGCCGCTCGGCGAGTGCTCGGCGGGGACGGGGCCGATCATGGCGGCCTCCGACGGGCTCAGCATCACCGTCCGGGGCCTGGGCGGGCATGCCGCCAAGCCGCATATCGCCATCGACCCGGTGATGGTCGGCGCGCAGATCGTGGTCGGGCTGCAGGCGCTGGTCGCCCGGCGCGTCGACCCGCTGAAGAGCGCCGTCATCAGCGTCACGCAGTTCCATGCGGGCAGCGCGATGAACGTCATCCCCGAGGTGGCGGAGCTCGGCGGCACGGTGCGCACGCTGCTGCCCGAGGTGCGCGACGACATGGAACGGCTGATCCCGCTTGTCGCGCAGCACACCGCCGCGGCGCACGAGGCCGAGGCCGAGGTGGTCTATACGCGGAAGTATCCGGCGACCGTGAACCATGCCGGGGAGAGCGACCGCGCCGCGCGCGCCGCGGCGCGCGTCCTGGGCGAGGCGCGCGTGCATCGCAACCTGCCGCCGGTGATGGGCGGCGAGGACTTTTCCTTCATGCTGCTCGAGCGGCCGGGAGCCTTCCTCTTCATGGGTCAGAAGGGCGCTGAGCGCGGCGGGGTGCCGGTGCACCATCCGCGCTACGACTTCAACGACGACCTGCTGCCGATCGGCGCCAGCTACTTCGCCACGCTCGTCGAGCAGGAGCTGCCGCGCGGGTAGGCGCGGCCGGCGGCGTCAGGCCTTGGGCTGCGGCCCGGCCTGCGGCGTCGTCGCCACGGAATGCTCGTTGGTGCGCTTGGCCTGCTTGGTGCGCGTCCATTGCCAGACGCCGAGCGCGGCGCCGACGATCAGGGTCATGGCAAAGAGCCAGACGACGAGGCTGTCGGAATTCATGCAATCTCTCCGGGGCTTGCGGTACACGGCAGACGCACCAGGGAGGCCCGCGGTTTCGCCGCTCCCGCCTGGAATCACGCTTCCGTGCGCGCGGGGCTCGGCCCCGGGACGAGGCTGTGGCGGTTGGCCTCCCGCAGGGCGGCGGCCGCGTCGTCGTAGAGGAAGGGCAGGGTGGCGTAGCGCAGGCCGCGCGTCACCGGCGTTGCCTCGTGCAGGAGCGAGCAGGAGAAGACGCAGGCGCCGCCCAGCGGCGGGCGGTAGCGGCGCGGTCCGAATTCCGGGAACCAGAGCTCGCCGCCCTCGAAGCCTTCGTTCAGGTTGATGCTGACGGCGAAGCGCCGATGCGCCGTGGCCGGCGTGGTGTTGTCGCGGTGGGCGCGGAAATGCCCGCCCTCCGCCGCGTCGTAGCAGGCGACGATGTAGCGCTCGATCCGCGTGGCGTGGAACTGGAAGGCCTTTCGGATCTCCGGCACCAGGCGGCGCTGGATGCGGGCGCGGAGCCCGGCCTGGACCTCGGCATCCTCGATCAGCAGGTCGCGGCGGACCTTGTGGTTGCGGTCCAGCCGGCCGATCGTGCGCTCGCCATCGGCCACCATGAAGCCGCTCTCCTCGCCGCCCTGGGCGTCGTAGAGGGCGATCAGGTGGCGGCAGAACTCCGGCTCCAGGATGCGGGGCAGGAGCAGGACGGGGGCCGGGCTCTCCTGCCCCGCATGCAGCGCGGGCGGCGGCAGGCGCGCGAGCAGGGCCAGGAGCGAGGGCAAATCCCCGAGCGGCCCGCAGGCGATGACGCGCAGCAAGGGGTCGAGCAGGACGGCGAGCGGGCGCTCGGCGGCGCCAAAGGCGGCGGCGACCTGCCTGTCCGCATCGAGCAGGGTGCGGAGGCCGGGGATGGCGTCAGGCGGCGCCTCGGCGAAGCTGGCGGCCGGGCTGAGCAGGATGGCGGTGGCGCGGTCGTCGTCCAGCAACTCGGCCTGGCGGGCGGCGAGGAGCGTCCGATGCGCCGCCTCCTGCCCGACCGGGTCCGGCCCGGCGAGGGCGAGCACCACGTAGCGGCCGGCGACGGAGGCGAGGGCGAAGCGCGGGTTGCCGCCATGGGCGGCATGGAACCAGGGCGCCGGGTCGCCGGGGAGGAGGCGGGGCGGGGCGGGGCTGGGCATGGGCCGGAGCATACTTCATCCTGGCCCGGAATGGACCTTAAGGCCTCGCCACCTGGGCTTGCGGCAGGAAGGGCGCTACACCAGCCTCTCGGTCGAACCTTGGAGCGTTGCGGATGCGTCGTCGGGCCCTGCTTGTCACTATGGCGACGCTTGCCTCCCCCTTGGCCGCCCCGGCCATCCTGCGGGCGCAGGGGCGGCAGGGGCCGCCGCATGAATGGGTCTTCGGCGCCTGGACGGGCGGGCTCTTCCCGCCGAACGATGCCGACACCCCCGCCTGCTTCGGCAACCCGACCGTGGTCTTCACCAAGGATGTCGTGATGCGCGCCAGCCTGCTCGACACGCCCTACCGGCAGCGGGTGATCGAGACGGTGGCCTTGCAGCCCAACGGCCTCGAATTCCGCTTCCTGCCGGCGGCGCCGCAGGGCAGCGCCTTCAGCAGCCGCCTTCCGCCGGATTTCGGCTTCGGCTGCGGCGGCAACCCCGATGTGCTGCGGGTGGAGCGGCGCGGGCCGGACGAGATCGTCTTCCCCGATTGCGGCGACTACCCCTCGCCGCTGCGGCGCTGCGTCAGGCGGGGCTGATGCGCATCGCGCTGATCCACGCGCTGCGGCACTCGCCACCGCCGATCGAGGCGGCCTTCCGCCGGGCCTGGCCGGAGGCGCAGCTGATGAACCTGCTGGACGACAGCCTCTCCGCCGACCTGGCGCGGGCGGGGACGCTGACGCCGGCGATGACGGAGCGCTTCCTCACCCTCTCGCGCTACGCGGCGGGGACGGGGGCGGATGCGATCCTCTTCACCTGCTCCGCCTTCGGCCCCTGCATCGAGGCGGTGGCGGCGGAGCAGGCGCCGATGCCGGTGCTGAAGCCGAACGAGGCGATGATCGAGGCGGCCGTCGCCGCGGCGCGGCAGGTCGCGGGCGGGCGGCGGCCGCGCATCGGCCTGCTGGCGAGCTTCCAGCCGACGCTCGAGACCATGCCGCCCGAATTTCCCGCCGATGTCGAGGTGGTGACGCGCCTCGCCGAGGGCTCGCTCGCCGCGCTCGATGCCGGGGATGCCGCAGCGCATGACCGACAGGCGGCGGAGGCCGCGAAGGCGCTGGCCGATTGCGACGTGGTGGCGCTGGCGCAGTTCAGCCTCGCCCGGGCCGCGCCGCTGGTCGAGGCGGCGACGGGCCGGCCGGTCTTCACCACGCCGGACAGCGCCGTCGCCAAGCTGAGGCGGCTGCTGCGCGGCTGAACGGGGACGGGCGATGTACGCGATCGACGTGCTGGTGCAGGGCTATCCGGGCCGGTCGCTCTGCCATGGCGGCCTCGGCTGGAGCACCATCGCCCTGCTGCGCGGGGAGGGGCGGACCATCCTGGTCGATGTCGGCGCCTATGGGGTACGGCCGGAATTCGGCCGGCAGCTCGCGGCGGCGGGCGTCGCGCCGGAGGCGGTGACGGATGTGGTGCTGACCCATGCGCATTGGGACCACTCGGTGAACGTCACCCTCTTCCCCGATGCGGCGATCTGGATCGGCCGGGCGGAGATGGACTGGGCGGTGCAGGAGCCGCCGGGCTTCAACCCGCTGCCCGAGCTGCATGTGCGCGAGATCGCGCGCCACCCGAAGCTGCACCTGCTGGAGGACGGCGAGCGCTTCCTTGGCGGCTTCACCGCGCATCTCTGCCCCGGGCACACGCCGGGCTGCCTGGTGTTCCGGCTGGAGGGCAACGAGGTCCCGGTGCTGTTCAGCGGCGACGCGGCGAAGAACCGGGCGGAGCTGCTCTCGCTCGCCACCGACATGACGATGGATGCCGGCGCGAGCCGGGCGAGCCTCGAGCGCATCTGGGCGCTGTGGCGGGCGGTGCCGGGCACGCTGCTGATCCCGGGGCATGACCTGACCATGCGGCTCGATGCGGCGGGGCGGCCGGAGTATGTCGGCCAGCGCCGGGCCGGCATCGCCGCCTGGTTCAGCGAGGACCTGGCGGTGATGCAGGAATTCGACATCACCGAACCGCGGTTCTGAATGGCCGCCCCCATGCGGGACCCCCTCCGGGCCTGGGTGCGGCTGCCCTCCGGCCGGCGGCTGGACCTGCTCTCGCCCACGCCCTTCGACTGGACGGAGGAGGACTTGGCGATCGGCCTGTCGCGGACCTTCCGCTGGGGCGGGCACTCGGTTTGGGAAGGGGCGCCGCTCTCCGTCGCGCAGCATTCCCTGGCGGTGCTGGCGCTCCGCCAGGCGAGGGCGAAGCTGACGCCGGCCCAGGCACGGCGGGAGCTGCTGCACGATGCCGAGGAGGGGCTGCTCGGCTTCGACTGCATCTCGCCGCTGAAGCCCTTCCTCGGCGCCGGCTTCGCCGAGCTGCAGGCGCGGCTGCAGGGCGTGGTGGCGCTGCGCTACGGCCTGCCGCCCTGGGCGCCGGAGGAGAAGCGCGCCCACAAGGCCTGCGACATCGCCCTCGCCGCGGCGGAGGCGGTGCATGTCGCGGGCTGGACGCCGGCGGAGGTGCGGGGGACGCTCGGCATCAAGGCGAAGGTGATGGAGGAGGATCCCCTGGTCGCCGTCTTCGGCGGCGAGCCGTGGCGGCCCTGGGCGCCGGAGCTGGCGGCGGAGCGCTTCCTGAAGGCGCTGGCCGGGCTCTGAAAGGACCGGGCCAAGCAACAATGCGACAACCGCGGGGCAGCCCGGACATCCTTGGTTGTCGGGGACTTGCGGGCGCGGCAACGTCAGGCGCCAGGCAGGACGGGAACCCATGTGACGGCGCACAGCGAGGTCATGCCATGAGCTTCGACCGCAAGGCGGAGGCGCTCGACCTGGCCAGCGAGGCGCTGTTCCAGGCGCTCGGCGACAACGCCTATGAGATCGACCGCGACTTCCGCTTCCTGACCTTCAACGCCGGCTGCGTGGCCTATTACGGCGTGCCGGCCGAGGCGGCGCTCGGGCGGCCGATCTGGGAGGTGCTGCAGGGCGCGCGCGGCAGCTGGCTCGAGCCCTGGCTGCGCGAGGCGATGGCGACCCGGCGGCCGATGCGCATCGAGCGCGAAGGCGTGGTGCATCCGGGGCGGTGGCTCGAGGTCACCGCCTTCCCGACCGCCCGCGGCCTCGGCGTCGCCTTCCGCGACCGCACGGCGGAGCATCATGCGACCGAGGCGCTGCGCCAGGGCGGGGCGCGGCAGGCCTTCCTCCTCGCGCTGGAGGAGCGGCTGCGCGGGCTCGCCGATCCCGGCGAGGCCATGGTCGCGGCGGCGGAGCTGCTGGGGCGGCATCTCCGCGCGACGCGAGCCGGCTATGCCGAGATGGACGAGGCGGGCGAGCAGCTGCTGGTGGTCCGCGACTGGACCGACGGGCGCGTGCCGCGGCGCACCGGCGAGCGGCGGCCGCTCGACGCCTTCGGCCCGGCCGCCGCGGCCGAGCTGCGCGCCGGACGGGTGCTGGTGATCGAGGATTGCCTCGCCGACCCGCGGACCGCCGGCGAGGCCGTGGCGGCCACCTGGGCCGGCATCGGCATCCGCGCCCTGGTGGTGGCGCCGCTGGTCAAGGCGGGGGCCTTCACCGCCTTCCTCTACGCCCATGACATCGTGCCTCGGCGCTGGACGGCGGCGGAGGCGGACCTCGTGCGCGACGTCGCCGAGCGGACCTGGGCGGCGGTCGAGCGGGCACGCGCCGAGGCGGAGCGGCGGGAAAGCGAGGCGCGGCTCGCCCTCGCCACGGAGGCGGCCGGACTCGGCATCTGGGACTGGGACCTGGTGAACAACCGCTTCGTCTACTCGGCCCGCGCCAAGGCGATCTGCGGCTTCGATCCGGGGCGGGAACCGAGCTTCGAGGAGGTGCGGCAGGCAACGCATCCGGAGGACTTCCCCGAGACCGCGGCGGCGGCGCGGCGCGCCTTCGACCCGGCGCGGCGGGAGCAGCCGGTCTTCAACTACCGCGTGGTGCGGCCGGATGGCAGCCTGCGCCGCGTCTTGGCCCATGGCCGGGCGGTGTTCGGGATGCTGGACGGCCAGGAGCGGGCGCTGCGCTATGTCGGCACGCTGCAGGATGTCACCGAGGCCTGGGAGGCGGCCGAGGCGCTGCGCGAGAGCGGGGCGCGGCTGCGCCTCGCGGTCGAGGCGGGGCGGATGGCCGTCTGGGAGTACGACGTCGCCGCCGACCGGGTGATCGGCTCGCCGGAGCTGAACCGGCTGCTCGGCTTCCCCGAGGATGCCAGCCCCAACATCGCCGAGATGCGGGCGGGCTACTGGCCGGGCGAGCAGCAGCGGCTGCAGGCGATCGGCCAGGCGGCGCTGGCCCGGGGCGAGCGGCATTTCGAGGCGGAGTACCGCTACATCCGCCCCGACGGCTCGGTGCGCTGGCTGATGATGCGGGCGGAGGTGCGCATCGGCGCCGAGGGCACGCCGAGCAAGATCGTGGGCGTGGTGCTCGACGTCACCGCGCGCAAGGCGGCGGAGGAGCGCCAGGCGCTGCTGATGCGGGAGGTCGACCACCGGGCGAAGAATGCGCTCGCCGTGGTGCAGGCGGCGGTGCGGCTGACCCTGGCGCCAGACCTCGAGAGCTACCGGCGGGCGATCGCCGGGCGGGTCGCGGCGCTGGCGCGGGCGCAGGCGCTGCTGGCCGAGGACCGCTGGTCCGGGGCGGAGCTGCGGGCGCTGGTCGAGGGAGAGCTGTCGGCCTTCGTCGGCGGGCGGCAGCGGGCGGTGCTGGAGGGTCCGGCCGTCGCCCTGCCGGCGCCGGCGGCGCAGCCCATCGCCATGGCGATCCACGAGCTGGCGACCAATGCGGTGAAGTACGGGGCGCTGTCGGTGCCCTCGGGCTGCGTCGCCGTGCGCTGGTGGCTGGAAAGCGGGGCGGAGCCGGTGCTGTGGCTGCGCTGGGCGGAGACGGGCGGGCCGCCGGTCGCGGCGCCGCCGGTGCGGCGCGGCTTCGGCTCGCGGGTGCTCGAGGGCACGGTGCGGGGGCAGCTCGCCGGGGCGGTGACGCTGGCCTGGGAGGCGAGCGGGCTGGTCTGCACGCTGGAGGTGCCCCTGCGGCGGGCGGTCGAGGCCGAGTCGGCGCCCGAGATCGGCTGAGCCGCCGGGCCAGTCTGCGAAAAGGGCTGGACACTCCGCTGCTTGGACGGGAATCTTCACGCTCCGTTCCAGGCACCTCCGGCAAGGACCTGCACGCCGATGATGGCGGGCTCCCATGTTGCGCTCGGCATGGCGGCCTGGATGGCCGCGGCGCCCCATCTCGGCCAGCCGCCGCTGGCGCCGGGGGCGCTTGCGCTGGCGGCGCTGGGCGGGCTGCTGCCGGATGTCGACCATCCGAAATCCTGGGTGGGGCAGCGGCTGCGGCCGGCCTCGGACGTGCTGGCGGCGCTGCTCGGGCATCGGGGGGTGACGCATTCGCTGCTGGCGGTGCTGGCTTGCGGCTGGCTGCTGCGGCGCGGGGCGGTGCCGGCCGAGCATGCGGGGCCGGTGGTGGTCGGCTATCTCAGCCATCTCGGGGCGGATCTGCTGACGCCGGGCGGGTTGCGGCTGGGCTGGCCGCTGAAGGGCACCTGGGCCCTGCCGCTGGTGCGCACGGGCTCCGCCTTCGAGCCGCTGGTCGTCGCGGGGCTGATCGCCGCCGCCTGGCTCAGCCTGCCGCACCGGCCCGATCCTTGGGCCCTGGCGGAGCGCTGGGGCCTCTGCATCACCTGCGAGGCGCTCCCCCTGCCGCCGCCGCCCCCGCCCCTGCCCCCGCGCCGCCGCGTCGCCTGAGCCCAGCACAGGCTTGGCCAAGGCCCTGTGGCCTGTGCGGGACCTCATCACCAATGCGTTGCATCGGCGGTGGGCTCTCCGCAAAGGTGGCCCGGAGCGGCAAAGCCCATCCATCATGCTGGCATGACGACGCTCCTTGCCGATATCGGCGGCACCAATGCCCGCTTCGCCCTGTTCGAGGACAAGGTCCCGGCCGACCCCGCGAGCGTGGCGCTCGACGACTTCCCCGGCATCGTCGAGGCGATCGGCCATTTCCTCGCCGGCGCGAAGCCGCCCGAGGCCGCGGTGCTGGCCGTCGCCGGCCCGGTCATGCGCAACAGCGTGCGGCTGACCAACCGGGGCTGGCTGGTGGATGGCGCCGCGATCGGGCAGGCGCTCGGCATCGGGCATGTGCGGGTGGTGAACGACTTCGCCGCGCAGTCCTGGGCCTTGCCGGGCCTCGCCGGGCCGGACCTGCATCCGCTCGGGGGCGGGGCGGCGGAGGAGGGGGCTCCGCTTGCGGTGGTGGGGCCGGGCACCGGGCTCGGCATCGGCGCCTTCCTGCCCCCGGGCCAGGCGCTGGTGACGGAGGGCGGGCATGCCAGCATCGCCACCCATGACCCGCGCGAGGCCGCGGTGGTGGAATGGCTGCGCGGGCAGCACGGCCATGTCTCGGCGGAGCGGGTGCTGTCGGGGCAGGGGATCGAGAACCTCCGTGCCGGGCTGGCGGCGGTGGACGGGGTCGCGGCCGAGCCGCTCGAGGCCGCCGAGATCACCCGCCGCGCGCTGGCCGGCGAGGATCCGCGGGCGGCCGAGGTGCTCGACATCTTCTGCGCCATGCTCGGCAGCGTCGCGGGCGACCTGGCGCTGCTCTATGGGGCGAAGGGCGGCGTCTATGTGGCGGGCGGCATCTGCCCGCGCTTCCCGGACTACCTGGCGGCCTCGCGCTTCCGGGCGCGCTTCGAGGCGAAGGGGCGGTTCCGCGACTGGCTGGCGCCGGTGCCGGCCTGGCTGGTGATGCGCCCCGACCCGGCGATGGTCGGGCTGGCGGCCATTGCGCGGGGCGGACGGAATTAGCTTGCACGGCGCAAGCTGCAATGCTTGCATCCTGCAAGCTGCAGGAGCGCCGAGCCGATGGGCCGCACGGATTTCACCCAGATGCGCTGCCCGGTGGCCCGCGCCATGGCGGTGCTCGGCGAGCGCTGGGCCATGCTGGTGCTGCGGGAATGCTTCTACGGCACGCGGCGCTTCGACGAGTTCGAGCGCAACCTCGGCATCGCGCCGAACATCCTCTCGGCCCGGCTGCGCGACCTCGCCGCGCATGGGCTGATCGAGAAGGCGCCGGCCGCGGGGGCGCGGCACGAATACCGCCTGACCGAGAAGGGGCGGGATGCCTTCCCCGTCTTCCTGGCGCTGAAGGGCTGGGCGGATCGCTGGATGACCGGGCCCGAGGGCCCGCCGCTGCTGCTGGAGGAGCGGGCGACGGGGGCGCCGGTGCGCAGCCCGCCGGCGCTGTCCTCCACAGGCGAGGCGCTGCGGCCGGAGGATATCCGCGTGCTGGCGGGGCCGGGGGCGAGCGAGGCGCTGCGGGCGCGGTTCGAGGCCTCGGTCGATGGCTGACGGCACCGCGGCGCTGGCGCCGCCCTCCTCGCGCGAGCTGCTGCGGCGGGTCTGGGTGCTGGCGGCGCCGACCACCGCCGTCGCCGCGCTGCAATCGGCAGCGCAGCTGGTGGAGCCCTGGCTGGCGGCCCGGCAGGGCACGGCGGCGCTGGCCGGCTGGGCGGTGGTGCTGCCCTTCGCCCTGCTGATGCAGCAGATGTCGACCGGGGCGATGGGCGGCGGCGTGGTCTCCGCCATCGCCCGGGCGCTCGGGGCGGGCCGGCGAGAGGAAGCCTCCACCCTCGTCGCGCATGCGCTGGTGATCGCGCTCGGCTTCGGGCTCGTCTTCGCCCTGGCGCTGGCCGGGTTTCCGCGGACGGTGCTCGGCCTGATCGGCGGGCCGGAGGCGGCGGAGGCGGCGGCGTCCTATTGCGCCTGGCTCTTCGGCGCGGGGGCGGTGCCGGCCTGGATGGCGAACACGCTGGCCTCCGTGCTGCGCGGCGGGGGGCGGCATGCGCTGGCCTCGCGGGTGCTGCTGCTGGCCTGGATCGGCTATCCGCTGTTGGCCTGGCTGCTGATGGAGCAGGCGGAACTCGGCCTCGCGGGGGCGGGGATGGCCTTCGCCGCGAGCATGGCGGCGGCCTCGGTCGGCATGGCGGTGGTGGTGATGCGCGGCGGGGCGGGCTTCGTGCCGGACCTGCGGGTGCGGCTCAGCCGGGCGATGTTCGGGCGCATCCTGTCGGTCGGGCTCGTCGCCTGCGCGATGGCGACGGTGGCCAACCTGGCGACGATCCTGGTGACGGCGCGCGTCGCCGCCTACGGGGCGGTGGCGGTCGCGGCCTATGGCGTCTCGGCGCGGATCGAGTTCCTGATGGTGCCTCTGGCCTTCGGCGTCGGCTCGGCGCTGACGGCGCTGGTCGGACGCGCGGTCGGCGCCGGTGACTGGGCGACGGCCCGGCGGACGGCCTGGGCCGGGGCGGCGATGGCGCTCGGCGTGACCCTGCTGGTCGGCGCCTTCGTCGCCGTGGCGCCGGGCTTCACCGCCGCCGCCTTCAGCCGCGACCCGGCGGTGGTGGAGATCGCAACCCGGGCGCTGGCCGTGATCGGCTTCGCGCTGCCGGGCTTCGGCGTCGGGATGGCGCTCTACTTCGCCAGCATGGGGGCGGGGCGGATGGCGGGGCCGGTAGTCGCCGCACTGGCGCGGATCGGCTGCGCGGTCGGCGGCGGCTGGCTGCTCGGCGATGTGCTCGGCTACGGGCTGCAGGGGCAGTTCGTCGCCGTGGCGCTCGGCATCAGCGCCTATGGGCTGATCACGGCGCTGTCGGTGCGGCCGGGGGTGTGGTCGGCGCGGAGGTAGCGCCATGCTGCTGAAGATGGCGCTGCGCAGCCTCACCGGCTCCCTCGGCCTCGCGCTGCTGCTCTTCCTGCCGGCGGGGAGCCTCCAATGGCCGGGCGGCTGGGCCTTCATCATCCTGCTGCAGGGCTGCGGCCTGGCGACCGGCCTGTGGCTCCTGCGGACGAACCCGGCGCTGCTTGCCGAGCGGATGGCCTCGCCCTTCAGCGCCGAGCAGCGGCTGCGGGACCGGGCGATCATCGCGGCGACGCTGCTCGCCTGCGCCGCCTGGATCGTGGCGATGGGGCTGGACCGGCGGTTCGACGGGCCGCAGGCGCCGGCCTGGGGGATGGTCGCCGGCGCGCTGCTGATCTTTGCCAGCTTCCTTGGCTTCGCCTGGGTGCTGCGGGTGAACAGCTTCGCCGCGATCACGGTGCGGGTGCAGGCGGCGCGGGGGCAGACCGTCATCTCCACCGGCCCCTATGCGGTGGTCCGCCACCCGATGTACGCCTTCGGGCTGCTGCTGATGCTCGGCACGCCGCTGCTGCTCGGCTCGCTCCGGGGCCTCGCGGGCATCGCCCTGCTGCTGCCCCTGCTCGGGGCGCGGACGCTGGGCGAGGAGGCGCTGCTGATGGCGGAGCTGCCCGGCTACGCCGCCTATGCGGCCAGGGTCCGATATCGCCTGGTGCCGGGCCTCTGGTGAGACCCGGCCTTCACCCCCGCTGCACCCAGGGCGTCCGCTGCCAGAGGCCCCGATAGTCCGCCTCCTCGCGGCGGAGGCGGGCGAACCAGGCCTCGCCCGGCTCATAGGCCGGCTCGGTGAAGCGGCTTTCCAGGGCGCGGATGAATTCCGGGGCGCGGGCAATCTCCGCCGTCGCCTCGCGCAGGCGGGCGAGGATGGCGGGCGGCGTGCCGGCGGGCACGACCAGGCCGCGCTCCGAGGCCATGGTGACGGGGTAGCCGAGCTCCTTCAGAGTCGGCACCTCGGGCCCAAAGCGGCTGCGGCTCGCGGCAGCCTGGGCCAGGATGCGGAAGCCCTGCGGCGTGGCGGTGACCGCGCCGAGGTTGAGCCCCATCAGGTCCACCTGGCGGCCGAGCACGGCGGTCCGCAGTTGCGGGTCGCCCTGGAAGGCGACATGCGTCAAGCGGATGCCGGCCGCCTGTTGCAGCAGCACGAGCTGCAGGTGGTCGTCCGTGCCGATGCCGGGCGAGGCATAGGTGATGCTGTCGGGCGCGGCCTTCGCCCGGTCGATCACGTCCTGCAGCGTGCGGTACGGGCTGTCGACATGGGCGGTGATGGCGCTCGGGTCCGTTACCAAATTGGCGATCGGCGCGAAATCCTCGAGCCGGAACTGCGCCTGCCGCTCGATGGGGATGGTGAGCAGGCCGGGATAATTGGTGGTGCCGAGGGTGTGGCCATCGGGCCGCGCACGGGCCACGGCGCCGAGCGCCAGCTCCCCGCCCGCGCCGGGGCGGTTGGTGACGACGACCGTGCCGCCGAGCTTCTGCTCCAGCGCACGGCCATAGGAGCGGGCGTCGAGATCCGTGCCGCCGCCGGCGGTGAAGCCGACGATGATCTCGATCGGCCGCTCCGGGTAGCGGGTCGTCTGGGCCAGCGCAGGCGTCGCCAGCGTCGTGGCGAGGAGGGTGCGGCGGCGGAGGGTCATGCGCCGCGCCCCTCATTGCCCTCGCGCCAGGCGATGAGGCGGCCGAGGCCCTCCCGCATGTCGACCTCCGGCGCCCAGCCAATGGCCTCCTTCGCCCGCTCATGCGCGATGCGGAAGGCGCCGCCCGAGGTGAGGCGCACCTTGCCCTGCTCGTTGCCGATGAAGTCGGGCGCCGGCCCGCCGCCGAGCAGCTCCGTGATCACCTGCACGAGCTCGAGCGTGGTGGTCGGCGCCGGGCCTGAGGTGTTGACCGCCACATCCGTCGCCGTGCTTTCGAAGGCCATGCGGTTGGCCCGCGCCAGGTCGCCGACATAGACGAAATGCTTGGTCTCCGACCCGTCGCCGAAGACCTGCGGCGCCTCGCCGCGCTTCAGCCGGTCAATGGTCTCGATGATGTAGAGGGCGTTGGCCGCGCGGTAGTGCTGGCGCTCGCCATAGACCGTGCTGTAGCGCAGCACGACGTAGTCCTGGCCCCATTTGCGGTGGGCGTCGCGGCAGAGCTGCTCGCCAATGATCTTGCTGGCGCCGTAGAGGATGGCGGCGGGCGGCGCGCCGGCGGAGTGGAAGGGCGTCTCCTCCACCAGCTCGCCGGCGACGCCGGGGCCGTAGCCATAGGTCGCGTTGGAGGAGGCGAAGACCACCTTCCGCACGCGGTTGGCGCGGCAGGCCTCCAGCATGTTCTGCACGCCGCGGATGTTGACGTCGATCCCGCCCCAGGGGTCGCGGTCCATCGACAGCGTCATGTAGGCGGCGAGGTGAAGCACGCCCGCCAGGCCCTCCGTCGCCCGCAGCAGCTCCGCCATGCGCATGACGTCGCCGCGGATCAGCGTCAGCCGCGGGTGGTCCCGCAGATGGGCGATGGCGGCGTCGGAGCCGAAGGCGAAATTGTCGAAGACCACGACCTCGGCGGCGCCGTGGTCCAGCAGCTCGCCGGCCGTGGCGGAGCCGACCAGGCTCGCCCCGCCGATGATGGCGAAGCGGTTGCCCGCAATGGGGACCGAGGCCATGCGTTCTCCTCCCGTGGTTTGCCCGCCATCCAATCAGGGAGCGGCGCCGAGGGAAATCCCCTTTGCCTCGGGGCTGGCCGATGCCGCGCGGGTTTCCTACCCTCGCGCCACGGGAAGGGAACGAGGCCCATGAAGATCGACCATGTCTCGCTGACGCTGTTCGGCTGGGAGGGGATCCCTCCGACCAAGTACCACGCGGCGAGCCGGCTGGACTCCGGCAACTCGGCGCTCGGCCTGCTGCGGATCGGCACGGATGCGGGGATCGAGGGCCATGCCTTCCTCGGCTCGGCGACGCATACCGCGGCGAATGACGGGCCGGGGCTGATCCGCTACCTCAAGCCGCTGCTGATGGGCCAGGACCCGCTCGACCGGGAGCGGCTGAACGCCGCGCTCTGGCCATGGACGCGGCTGGTCTCCGTGCGCTCGGTCGGCGCGGTCGACGTGGCGCTCTGGGACATCGCCGGCAAGGCGGCGGGGATGCCGATCCACCGGCTGCTCGGCACCACGCGGCATGCCATCCCGGCTTATGCGAGCTCGGCGATCCTGCCGCGCATGGAAGACTATGCGGAGGAGGCGGTGCGCTTCCGCGAGGCCAATTGGGCCGCCTACAAGATCCACCCGCCGCAGCGCCCGCGCGAGGACATCGCCGTCTGCCAGGCGGTGCGGCGCGCCGTCGGCGAGGATTACACGCTGATGCTCGACAGCACCTGGGCCTACGACTTCCCCGCGGCGATGCGCGTCGGCCGGGCGATCGAGGAGCTCGGCTTCCTCTGGTACGAGGACCCGCTGCACGACCAGGACATCACCAGCTACGTCAAGCTGCGGCAGAAGCTCGACATCCCGATCATGGCGACGGAGTACCCGGCGACGGGGCTCGAGAGCTACGCGCCCTGGATCATGCTGCAGGCGACGGACTACCTGCGCGGCGACGTGGCGGTGAAGGGCGGCATCACCACGCTGGTGAAGACGGCGCATCTCGCCGAGGCCTTCCGCATGAACTACGAGGTGCATCACGGCGGCAACTCGCTGAACAACGTCGCCAACCTTCATGTCTGCTGCGCCATCCGCAACACCAGCTTCTTCGAGGTGCTGCTGCCGGACGGCGCGCACAAATACGGGCTGGCCGAGGACATCACCGTCGGGCCGGACGGCATGGTGCAGGCGCCGCAGGGGCCGGGGCTCGGCGCCGCCATTGATTTCGAGTTGATCGACCGGAAGCGGATCGCGGCACTGGAATAGGCGCCGCGGCGTTGTAGAAGCGCCATCATCGACAACGAGACGCAAGGATGCCGGGAATGGTTGAGATCACGCAGGGAATATCGCGCCGCGGCGCATTGGCCGGGGCGCTGGGGCTCGGCCTCGCCACGCCGGCGATTGCGCAAGGCGGCTATCCGAACAAGCCGATCACCCTGGTGGTGGGCTTCCCGCCCGGCGGGCAGACCGATTTCGCGGCGCGCATCCTCCAGCCCGGCCTGTCCACGGCGCTCGGGCAGGGCGTCGTCATCGACAACCGCGGCGGCGCCGGCGGCAATCTCGGCACGGAGGCGGTGCTGCGTGCGCGGCCGGACGGCTACACGCTGCTCGCCGGCAATGCCAACCCGCTGACCATCAACCCGCACACCTTCCAGGGCATGACCATCGACCCGCTGCGGCTCACGCCGGTCGGGCTGATGCTGCAGTCCTCGCTCATCCTTTGCGTGCATCCCTCGGTGCCGGCGAAGACGCCGCAGGACGTCGCGGCCTGGGCGCGGACGCAGCGGAACGGCGTCGACTACGGCTCGGCCAGCGCCGGCAGCCTCTCCCATGTGGCGATGGAGATGCTGAAGAACCGCATCGGCAACCCGCCGCTCGAGCACATCCCCTATCGCGGCAGCGGGCCGGCGATGCAGGACTTCATCGCCGGGCGGTTCAGCCTGATGTTCGACGGCGCCTCGGTCGTCGCACCCTTCGTCCGGGCGGGGCAGGTCAAGGGCATGCTCTCGACGGGGCCGCAGCGCATTCCGGCCTTCCCCGACCTGCCGACCTCGGCGGAGCAGGGGCTGCCGGACTTCACCTTCACCGCCTGGATCGGGCTGTTTGGCTCGCCGGGCCTGCCGCCGGAGATCGTGCAGCGGCTGAACACGGCGCTCAACCAGGCGGTGCAGGAGGCCTCGGTGCGCGAGCGCATCACCAGCCAGGGCGACGAGCCGGGCGGCGGCACGGCCGAGTCCCTCGGCGAGACGCTGCGGCGCGACCATGCGCGCTGGGGCGAGGTGGTCCGCGCCAACAACATCCGTGCGGACGGGTAGGGCTACTCGCCTTCCTTGGCGAGCGCGTCGAGGGCCGCGCCGAAGCCGCGGAAGGAGACGGGGACCGAGGCATCGCCGCCGCCGGCATCCTTCCACTCCAGCCGGCCGGCCGCCTCGGCGGGGCGGCCGCGCAGGCGGCGCAGCACCGCCTCGTCGCGCAGCTCGAGCTCGGCGAAGCAGCCGCGCGGCATGCAGTTGCGGAAGGCGATCACCAGCGGCGCCTCGGCCGGGCGGTTCGGGATCTCGAGCACCAGCCTGGCGGGCGGCCCGACCTGGATATTCACCGGCACCTGCGCCACCAGCCGCAGCGGCTCGCCCTTCGCGGTGCGGCCGATGGCGAGCACCGCGACCGGCTGCTGGCGCTGGTCCTGCGTCGTCTGCGCCATCTCGCACAGCCGGGCCGCCGGCGCGCCGCCGCCGGCGGCCCGGGCCTCGCAGCGGACCACCCAGTCGGTGAAGACGGCCATGGTGCGGTCCGGGCTGCTGTCGGCGGGCGCGGCGGGGGCTGGCGCGGCGGGACGCTGGGCGGCGGGCTGGGCCAGGCCGGTGGCCGGACCGAGGCCGGCGAGCATCGCCGCTGCAGCCAAGGCCTTGAACGTCGCGCGCATGAATCCCCCGGGCACCCTGTCAGCGGCTGCCTGTACCCTGCGCCGGGGTGTTCACACAACCTTGTGCAGGTGGGTCAGAGCCCGCGTTCCGTCTCCAGCACGGGGCGACGAACGATGCCGCCCCATTCCTGCATGATGTCGCCGCCGGCCAGCGTCTCCGGCGCCCGTCCGGGGTCCTGCACCAGCACGTCGGGGCGCAGCATGCGGATCAGGTCGAGCGCCGTCTCCGCCCCGTAGCGGATGACGAGGTCGACGCTGTTGCGCTCGGCAAGCTCGGCCGCGGCCGGGTCGCCATCGGCGATGCCGACCACCAGCCGGTCGCACCAGTCCTGCGCCTGGTCGAGCAGATGCGGCTCGGCCGCCGCGGTGCTGGCGGCGAGGAAGCCGACGCGATGCCCGGCGCGGCGCCAGCCCTCCACCCGCTCGGCGGCCTGGCCGCGGGTGACGAGCTTGCGGGCGGCGAGCCGGCCGGGGGTCAGCACCTCGAGGAACTCGTCCTCCCGAACCACGCCGATGCCGGACTTGCCCATGGCGATGCCGGCGGCCAGCGCAGCGAGCCGGGCGACGAGCGGGAGCGGCAGGCCGACCGCGAGGCCGGCGGCGCTGACGGAGATCACCGCGTCGCCCGCACCGGCGGGGTCGACCAGCTCCGCCACATCGGCGGGAAGGTGGCGCGGCGTCTCGTCCTCGCCGACCAGCATGACGCCGGCCGGGCCGCGGATGACGAGCACGGCGCCGAAGCCATGGGCGGTGCGGAGCGCGGTGGCGGCGGCGGCGATCTCCGCCTCGCTGCCGGTCGGCAGGCCGGTGGCGGCGGCGAGCTCGGCGCAGTCGGGGATGACGAGGTCGGCGCCGGCGAAGCGGCCAGGGTCGCCGCCGCGCGGGTCGACGACGATCTTGCGCCCGGCGCTGCGCGCCGCGGCAATCAGGCGCGTGGCCGTGGTGCCGGCCAGCACGCCCTTGCGGTAGTCGGAGAGCACCATAACCGTCGTCGCCGCCACCGCATCGGCGGCGATGCGGACCAGCCGGTCGGCGAGGCGCGGATGGATCGGCGCCGCCTGCTCATGGTCGGCGCGGAGCAGCTGCTGCCCGCTGGCGACGAAGCGCGTCTTCACCGTGGTGGCGCGGCCGCCCTGGACCAGCAGCCAGGGCTCGACGCCCGGCTGGCCGCCGATCAGCCCGGTGAGGTCGCTGCCCGCCTGGTCATCGCCGACGATGGAGACGAAGGCGACGGCGGCGCCGAGGGCCGTCAGGTTCCGTACCACGTTGCCGGCGCCGCCGGGCAGCGCGACTTCCCGCTCGACGGCGAGGACGGGGATGGGCGCTTCGGGGCTGATGCGCTCGACTCGGCCATAGACGTAGCGGTCCAGCATCGCATCGCCGACGACGAGGACGGCGGCGCGTTTCAGCTGGCGCACCGCCTCCAGCAGATCGGCCGGTATGGCGCCGGATGGGCTTGGGAGGGGTTCGGGCGCGGGGCCGTGCATCCCACTGCGGTAGCCCAAGCCAGGGTCCGCACGCAAGGCGAGAGACGCCGATTCTTGTAATGGCCGCGGTATCCTCGGCTCAGGTCGAGAGAAACCGCAGCCGGTGCCCCTCGAGCACGACGCAGCTCAGCGAGCCGCCGAAGCAGGCGCCGGTATCGATGCCGATGCGGTGGGGGCGCACCACGGGGAGCTCGCTCGGCGTATGGCCATGGACGACGACCTGCGGCAGGTCGCCCTCGAAGGAGAGGAAGGGCTCGCGGATCCAGACGAGGTCGAAAGGGTCCTGGCGCACGGTCGGGATGCCGGGGCGCACGCCGGCATGGACGAAGAGGTAGTCTCCCGCCTCGAATTGCAGCGGGCAGTGGCGCAGCAGGTCGAGATCCTCGGGCAGGACGGCGGCGCAGGCCTCCGGATCCTCCGGGTCGGCGCCGTAGCTGGCGAGCGTCGCGGCGCCGCCATTCTCGAGCCAGAAGGGCAGCGCGCCGGGATGCGCCCCCGGTTCGCAGGCATCCAGCATCATGACTTCATGATTGCCGAGGAGGTTCACCACCTCAACCTCGGCGAGCGCCTCGCCCAGCAGCGGCGCCGGGTCGAGCAGGCGGCGCAGCACCGCGGCGCTGTCCGGGCCGCGATCCACGTAGTCGCCGAGATGGACCAGGGTGACGCGCTCGGCGGGGCGGGCGGCGGCATCCTCGGCGATCAGGGCGTGCATGGAGGCTAGGCGATCGGCGCAGCCATGGACGTCGCCGACGGCATAGACGCGCCAGCCGGCCGGCAGGGCGCCGGGGGCGAGCTGGCCGGGCCAAGGGGCAGCGGGGCGCGCCGATTTCGGGGCGGCGCTTAGGGCATCGTTCACCATCCGGCGCGACTTTAGAGGATGACGCGCCGCACCGCACCGCGCCAGGACAGCGCATGATCGTGACCGCACCCCGCCTCGCCGGCTTTCCCACCCCGCCGCCGGCCTCCCCGCCGATGGCGGGGCTGCTGCCCCTGCTTCGCCGGGCCCTGCCAGGCTCGGAGGGGCGGGTCGCCCTGCGGCTGAGCCTGGCCGGGCGGCTGGCCGGGCCGCCGGTGCGGCGGCGGCTGGCGCGGGCCCTGCTGCAGGATGCGGCGGAGGTCGGCGGCGGCGCGGTCTATGACATCGCGGCCGGGGGGTTGCTGCTGCTCGGCGCCATGCCGGCCGCGGCACGGCGGGCGGCCGCGGCGCTGGCGCGGCTGGCCGGGCCGGAGGCGCCCGCGCCGACGATCTGGGCCCTGCCCAAGGATGCCGCGGCGCTGCTCGCCTGGGCGGCCGGGGCGCAGCTCGCCGGGCCGGAGGCAGCGACGCCGCCGCCGGTCGAAGGACTGGCGGGGCTGGAGGGACTGCTCGACTCGCTCCCGGCCGACAAGGTGCTGCGGCACCGGCGCGTGATCCGCCCGGGCGCGGCGGTGCCGGGGCGAGGGCGGCGGCTTCGGCTGTCGCGCCCGACGCTCGCCGCGCTGCTGGGGCCGCTGGCGGCGGACCGGGACCTGATGGCGCATGCGGCGGAGCGGCTGGCGCAGCGGCTGCTGCCCGGCCTCGCCGCCTGGGCGCAGGACCTGCCGGGGCTGCGGCTGCTGCCCCTGCGGGCCGGGGTGCTGCCGCCGCCGGCCGCGGTGCCGGGCCTGTTCGGCGTGCTGCCCCTTGCCGCCGCGGCCGATCCCGGCCTGCCCGCGCAGCGGGAAGGGCTGGCAGCGCGGGGCTGGGGCCTCGCCCTGGACGGGCTGGATGCGGAGGGGCTCGGGCTGTTCGCCCCGGCGGGCTTGCCGGCCGATCTGCTGCTGCTGCGCTGGTCGCCGGCGCTCGAGGACCGGGCGGCGATGGCCGCCCTGCGCGGCGTGGCGGCGGAGCGGCTGGTGGTGACGGGCTGCGACGAAGCGGGCCTTGCCTGGGCCGCACGGATCGGAGCGCTGGCCACCGGCCCGGCGGCGGAGGCGGCGGGATGAGGGTGGAGCCCCCCTTCGCCCCGCCCCGGCCCCTCGCCGGCCCCCGTGGGCCGATGCGCTGGCGCTGGCGCATTTCCTGCGCGAGGCGGTGGCGGCCGGCACGGTGCGGGAGGTGCTGCATCTCCGCCTCGGCGCGCTGGCCGAGGAGCTACGGCGCACCCACCACCAGCGCCTCGTGCAAGATGCGCTGGCGCCGCTGATGCGGCCGACTTGGGCGCGCGTCTTCGAACTGCCGAATGGCGACATCGTCGCCGTCGCCCCGCCGGAAGGGCGGCATCTGGGCGAGGTGCAGGAGGCGCTCGGCATTCTCTTTGCCGCCGGGGGGCCGCCGCCCTTCACCCGGCGCCGGCTTCCGGAGGAGGCGGCGGCGCTGCTGGCCGCCGTGGAGGAGAGCCTCGCCCCGAACCCGGCGGCCCCATGCTGGCCGGCCCCGGAGGAGGAGCGGCTGCCGATTCCCGCTGCCGCCCTGCTGGCGCTGGAGCGGGGGCTCGGCCATGCCAGCCTGGCGCGCTTCCTCCTGCGGCGGCCGGTTTGCCGCCTGGCGCCTGGCGCCGGGCGAGGCGGGGCCGGAGACCGAGTGGGAGGATTGGTCGCTGCGCTGGGCGGAGCTCTGCGCGACGCTGCTGCCGGAGGCGGACCCGGCGCTGGCCCCGGCGCTGTTCCGCCGGCTCCGGCGGCTCGCCGACCGGCGCCTGCTGAGCGAGCTGGCGCGGCCGGAGGATGCCAGGCGCCTCGGCCGGGCCGGGCTGTCGCTGGCGCCGGAGACGGTGGCGGAGCCGGAATTCCTCCGCCTCGACGCAGCGCTCGGGCCGGAGCGGCGCGGGCGGATGACGGTCTCCTTCGCCGCCGAGGATGCGCTGGCCGACCCGGCGGGCTTCGCCTTCGCCCGCGACTTCTGCCGGCTGCGGGGCTGGCGGGTGGCGCTCGAGCTCGCGGCGCCGGCCCTGCTGCCCGCCCTGCCGCTCGCCGGCCTGCAGGTGGACCTGCTGCGGCTGCGCTGGTCGGCCACCCTGCCGGGCTTCGCCGCGGCGCTGCCAGCGGACCGCGCGGTGGTGGTGCTGGCCGGGGCGGACCGGGCGGCGGCAATCGGCTGGGGCTGGGAAGCCGGGATCACCTTGTTCGAAGGGCGGTTGCTGCGGCCGCAGGGCTGACGCATATGGCGGGCGCATGGACCAGCCCGCCATCCTCGCCGAGGCGCTGAGCAAGCGCTACGCCCCCGATGCGCCGCCGGCGGTCGATGGCCTGTCCTTCTCCATGCCGCGGGGGGCGACCTGGGGGCTGCTCGGCGGCAACGGGGCCGGCAAGACGACCACCATCGCCATGCTGCTCGGCCTGCTGGTGCCGAGCGGCGGGCGCATCAGCGTGCTCGGCCACGACATGGCGCGGGACCGGTTCGCGGCGCTGGCGCGGATGAATTTCTCCTCGCCCTATATCGCCCTGCCCGCGCGGCTGAGCGTCGCCGAGAACCTCCGCGTCTATGCCCATCTCTACGACGTGCCGGAGGCGGAGCGGCGGATCGGCGAGCTGGCGGCGCAATTGCAGCTGACCGACCTGCTGGACCGGCCGGCCGGGGAGCTCTCGGCCGGGCAGAAGACGCGCGTGGCGCTCGCCAAGTCGCTGGTGAACCGGCCGGAGCTGCTGCTGCTCGACGAGCCGACGGCGAGCCTCGACCCCGATACCGGCGATTGGGTACGCAGCTGGCTGGAGCGGTACCGTACCGAGACCGGCTGCTCCATCCTGCTCGCCAGCCACAACATGGCCGAGGTGGAGCGGCTCTGCGACCATGTGCTGATGCTGAAGCAGGGGCGCATGGTCGATGCCGGCAGCCCGGCCGAGCTGCTCGGCAAGTATGGGCGGGACGACCTGGAGCAGGTCTTCCTCGACATCGCCCGCGGCCGCCAGCGGGTGCCGGCATGAACCGGGCCGCGCTGCGTCGCATCTGGGGGATCATCTACCGCCATCTCGCCCTCTACCGGCGCTCCTGGCCGCGGGTGCTGGAGCTCATGTACTGGCCGGTGCTGCAGATGGTGGTCTGGGGCTTCGTCACCTCCTACCTCGCGGGCGTCCAGGGCAATACGGCGAGCGTCGCCGCCGGCGTGCTGCTCGGCGGCGTGCTGCTGTGGGAGGTGGCGCTGCGCAGCCAGATGGGCTTCTCCCTCTCCTTCCTCGAGGAGATCTGGTCGCGCAATCTCGGCCATGTCTTCGTCAGCCCGCTCCGCCCGCGGGAGCTGGTGGCGGCGCTGATGGGGATGAGCCTGATCCGCGTCCTGGTCGGCGTGCTGCCGGCGATGCTGCTGGCCTGGCTGCTCTATTCCTTCGGCATCCTGACGATGGGGCCGGTGCTGGTCGGCTTCTTCGCGGCGCTGCTGGTGATGGGCTGGGCGGTCGCGCTCGGCGTCACCTCGCTGATCCTGCGCTATGGCGCGGGGGCGGAGGCGCTGGCCTGGTCGATCCTCTTCGGGCTGACGCCCTTCTCGGCCGTCTTCTACCCCGTCGCCATCCTGCCCGGCTGGCTGCAGCCGGTGGCGCTCGCGCTTCCTTCGGCGCATGTCTTCGAGGGGATGCGGGCGGTGCTGCGCGACGGCACGGTGGAGACGGGACACCTGCTGGCGGCCTTCGCGCTGGATGCGGCCTGGCTGGCGCTGATGGGCTTCGTCTTCCTCCGCCAGTTCCAGTCCGCGCGGGTGCGGGGCGCGCTGCTCAATATCGGGGAATAGCGGCGCGATGCCGGAGACACGCTTCCACCTGATCCGCCATGCGCTGGTCGAGCCTAAGGCGCGGACGCTGTTCTACGGCGCGATGGACGTGCCGCTCTGCGACCTCGCCCTCAAGCAGGATGCCTCGCTGTTCCGCTGGCTGGCGGCGAGGCTGCCGCGGCCGGCGGTCTGGGTGACCTCGCAGCTCGCCCGGACGCGGGCGACGGCGGCGGCCATCTTCGCCGCCGGCTATCCGGAGCAGGCGCTGGCGACCGAGCCGGGGCTCGCCGAGCAGCATCTCGGCGAATGGCAGGGCCTGCCGCATGAGGCGCTGGCGGCGAAGCTGCGGCACCCGGCGCATCCCTTCTGGCCGCATGCGGCGGAGGAGGAGCCGCCGGGCGGCGAGAGCTTCGCCGCCGTCACCGCGCGCGTGGGGGAGGTGCTCGACCGGCTGGCCGCGGCGCATGCCGGGGCGGATGTGGTGGTGGTCGCCCATGGCGGGTCGATCCGCGCGGCGGTCGCCCATGCGCTCGGGCTGACCGGGCACCAGGCGCTGGCCTTCTCCATCCGCAACCTGGGCGTGACGCGGCTCGAGCGCCACGGCGGCGACTGGCGAGTCTCCGCCGTGAACGAGGAGCCCTGGGTGATGCCGGAGTTCGACTAGAGGATCTTCACCCACTGCGTCAGGTGGTCGAGGAAGACGTCCTTGTCCACGCCGTGCAGCACGATGGTGCTGTCGCCGATGGTGATCTTCGTCATGCCGTGGTCGCCGCTGACATAGGGCGCCAGGTCCTTCGCGGTCATGATGCCGGAGCCGTTGATGTCGGGGGCGAGCAGCAGCCGGTCGCCGTTCGAGAAGTCGGTGATGTGGTCGTGGCCGAAATGGTCGCCGAAGTAGAAGCTGTCCTGGCCGTCGCCGCCCGTCATGACGTCATCGCCGGCGCCGGCCGACAGCGTGTCGTTGCCGTCGCCACCGACCAGGGTGTCGCTGCCATCACCGCCCGCCAGCAGGTCGTTGCCCTTGCCGCCGAGGAGCAGGTCGTTGCCGGCGCCGCCATAGAGGTCGTCGTTGCCTGCGCCGCTGTCGAGGGTGTCGTTGCCCGCGCCGCCGTCGAGGAAATCGTTGCCGTCCTCGCCGCCCAGGTAGTCCTGGCCGCCGCCGCCATGGATCTCGTCATTGCCCTTGCCGCCGGTCAGCGTGTCGTCGCCGCTGCCGGCGCTGATGGTGTCGTTGCCCTGGTCGCCACGGACGAAGTTGCGGCCGTCGCCGGCGTCGATGCTGTCGTTGCCCTTACCGCCGAAGATGATGTCGTCCCCGCGGCCGGTATGGACGGTGTCGTCGCCCTTGCCGAGGAAGATGTGCAGCGGGTTGGCGTTGCCCGCGCCGTCGACATAGCTGTCGCCGGTGCGCATGGAGAGGTCGAGGATGGGGAGGGCACTGTCGACATGGTAGAAGGCGTCGACGCCACACGGCACTTCGTCGAAGGCCAGGTGGCCTCCGTTGCCGCCGATGATGGATGCGTAGTCGGCCATGGCACGGTTCCTTGCTGTCGGTACGCGCGAAGGGCGTTAACCACAGCGGACGATACAACCTGTGATTGCATTCCGTCTAACGGAAACACTTTGTTAACTGTAACAAACTGTCTTCCCGCTTCGGCCTCCCCGGCCACGCCGCCGCCACCCATTCCGGCGAAGCTTTGGACAGGGCGCGGAAAGCCGGGTAGCCTCCGCCGCGAAATTCCATGACTTGGCGGGGAAGCTTCATGCGGCGTCTGATGATTCTGGGCCTTGCCCTGGCAATGCTGGCCGGTTGCGCAGGCGGCCCGCCCGTCGGGGGGGAGGAGCAGACGCTGGTCGACCGGGCGACGCTGTCCGTCCAGGAGATCCTCGGCGAGGGCAATGACCGGCTGAAGGCGGCGGAGCTGCTGCGCCGGGCGCGGGCCGTGCTGGTCTGCCCGCGCATCTTTCGCGGCGGCTTCTTCTTCGGCGGCGAGGGCGGCGGCTGCGTCATGGTCGGGCGGGATGCCGCCGGCTCCTGGTCCTCGCCGGCCTTCTACTCCCTGGGCTCGGGCAGCTTCGGCCTCCAGGCCGGCATTCAGGACCTGCAGATCCTGATGCTGATCATGAACGACAAGGCGCTCACCGCGCTGCTCGACAGCCAGCTCAAGGTCGGGGCCGATGCCTCGCTCGCCTTCGCCACCTATGGCGGGTCGGTCGAGGGGGCGACGACCGCGGCCGCCGGGGCGGACATCGTCGCCTTCGCCCGGGCCCGCGGCCTCTATGCCGGGCTGACGCTGGAGGGGACGCTGCTCTCGGCGCGGAGCGAGTGGAACCGGGCCTACTACCGCCAGGAAGTCGGGCCGCGGCAGATCGTGGTGGCGATGCAGGCGCACAACCCAGGGGCGGACCCGCTGCGGGCGGCGCTGATGCGCTTCGATGCCGCTGCCTCGGCGCCCGCCCCGCCGCCGGCCGCCTATCAGCAGGCCCCGGCCTACCAGCAGCCGGCACCCGGGACGCTCGGCAGTGGCCCGCCGCCGGTGGCGGGCGGCGTGCAGCGGGCGCCGCTGCCGCCGCTGCGCTGAACGCAAGCGCGGGCGGAGCCTGAGGGGGCAGCGTCCCCCTCGGTGCCCCCAGGTTGCCCCGCGCCGCCCCCGGGTCTATGCCGCGCCCGACCGCGGAGTGCCCCATGACCGACCTCCTCCCCATCCACCGTGCCCTGATCTCCGTCTCCGACAAGGCCGGGCTGCTCGAATTCGGCAGGTTCCTGGCCGGGCAGGGGGTGGAGATCCTCTCGACCGGCGGCACCGCGCGGGCGCTGCGCGAGGCGGGCGTGCCGGTGAAGGACGTCTCCGAGCATACCGGCTTCCCGGAGATCCTGGACGGGCGGGTGAAGACGCTGGTGCCGCAGGTCCATGGCGGCCTGCTCGGCCGGCGGGACCTGCCGGAGCATCAGGCCCAGATGGCCGAGCATGGAATCGCGCCGATCGACCTCGTCGCGGTCAACCTCTACCCCTTCGAGGCGACGGTCGCCGGCGGCGCCGGCTTCGAGGACTGCATCGAAAACATCGACATCGGCGGCCCGGCGATGATCCGCAGCGCCGCCAAGAACCACGCCCATGTCGTGGTGCTGACCGAGCCCGCGCAATTCGCCGAGGTGCAGGCCGAGCTGGAGGCCGAGGGGGGCACGCGCCTCGCCACCCGCCGTCGCCTCGCCGCCGCGGCCTATGCGCGGACGGCCGCCTATGACGCGGCGATCTCCGGCTGGTTCGCTGGGCAGCTCGGCGAGGAGTTCCCGCCGCGCCTCGCCCTCGCCGGGGTGTTGCGCCAGGGGCTGCGCTATGGCGAGAACCCGCACCAGCAGGCGGCCTTCTACACCGACGGCAGCGCCCGGCCGGGCATCGCCACCGCCCGCCAGGTGCAGGGCAAGGAGCTGTCCTACAACAACCTGAACGACACCGACGCCGCCTTCGAATGCGTCGCCGAGTTCGACCGGCCCGCCATCGTCATCGTCAAGCACGCCAATCCCTGCGGCGTCGCGGTCGATGAGAGCCTGGCCTCGGCCTGGGACCGGGCGCTGCTCTGCGACCCGGTCTCGGCCTTCGGCGGCATCGTCGCGGCGAACCGGGTGCTGGACGCGGCGGCGGCAGAGAGGATCACCGCCATCTTCACCGAGGTGGTGGTGGCCCCCGATGCCGACGAGGCGGCGAAGGTGGTATTCGCCCGGAAGAAGAACCTCCGCTTGCTTCTAACCGGTGGCGTGCCCGACCCGACGGCGCCGGGCCGCATCGTCAAGAGCGTCTCCGGCGGCTTTCTGGCGCAGTCGCGCGACGCGGGGCGCGTCGAGCCGGCGGGGCTGACGGTGGCGACCAAGCGGGCACCGACCGATCAGGAGATGGTCGACCTGCTCTTCGCCTTCCGCGTCTGCAAGCATGTGAAGTCGAACGCCATCGTCTATGCCAAGGGGCTGGCGACGGTCGGCATCGGCGCCGGGCAGATGAACCGGGTCGAGAGCAGCCGCATCGCCGCCTGGAAGTCGGAGGCCGCGGCCAAGGCCGCCAGCCTGCCGGAGCCGCTGGCCCGCGGCAGCGTCGTCGCCTCGGACGCCTTCTTCCCCTTCGCCGACGGGCTGGAGACGGCGGCGGCGGCCGGCGCCACGGCGGTCATCCAGCCCGGCGGCTCCATGCGGGACAACGAGGTGATCGCGGCGGCCGATGCCGCCGGCCTCGCCATGGTCTTCACCGGGATGCGGCACTTCCGGCACTGACCGCCATGCAGCGTCTCATCGACGGGTACCACCGCTTCCGCGAGGAGACCTGGCCGCGCGAGCGCAGCCGGTTCGAGGCGCTGGCCGAGCACGGGCAGAGCCCGAAGACGCTGGTGATCGCCTGCTCCGACAGCCGGGTCGACCCGCAGATGATCTTCTCGGCCGCGCCCGGCGAGCTCTTCGTCGTCCGCAACGTCGCCAACCTGGTGCCGCCCTACATGCCGGATGCCGCCTTCCACGGCACCAGCGCGGCGCTGGAATTCGCCGTGCGGGTGCTGAAGGTGGAGCGGGTGCTGGTGCTCGGCCATGCGCTCTGCGGCGGCGTGCGGGCGCTGATCGAGGGGGCGCCGCCGGAGGCGCAGGACTTCATCGTCGGCTGGATCAGCATCGCCGCGTCGGCGCGGGAGCGGGTGCTGCGCTGCGAGCCGGCCGAGCAGCAGACCGTGGGCGAGCATGAGGCGGTGCGCATCTCGCTCCGCAACCTGATGACCTTCCCCTGGGTGGTGGAGGCGGTGGAAGCCGGGCGGCTGGCCCTGCACGGCGCGCATTTCGGCGTGGCGACTGGCAGGCTGATGCTGCTCGGTGCCGATGGAGAATTTCACCCGGCGTCCTGAGTCCGGCCCGAAACATGCCAGACTCCCCGCCGCGAATCGGGGGATTCTTCGCGTGCCGGACTGGCTGCTGCCCTTGCTGGTGCCCGTGGCGGCCGCCCTGGCCGGCGGCTTGCTGATGCTCGCCTTTCGCCCGCGCGGCGGCGAGGAGGGCGTGGCGCTCCTGGCCGAGCGGATGGAAGCGCTCTCCGACCGGATCGACCAGGCGGTGGCGCAGCAGAACGAGCGCCTGGCCCGCAGCCTCGCCGAGAGCGCCGACCGGACGCAGGAGAGCGCCCGGCGCATCCATGAGCGCCTCGCCGTCATCGATGCGGCGCGGGCCAATATCGAGGCGCTGGGCGGGCAGGTGACGACGCTCGCCGGCATCCTCGGCAACAAGCAGGCGCGCGGGGCCTTCGGCGAGGTGCAGCTGCGCGACATGCTGGCCGACCGGCTGCCGGCCGAGGGCTGGGCGTGGCAGCACCCGCTCTCCAACGGCACGCGCTGCGACGCGCTGATCCGCCTGCCCTTCCCGCCCGGGCCCATCGCCATCGACAGCAAATTCCCGCTCGAGGCCTGGCAGGCGCTGCGGGCGGCGGCGGACGACGCGGCGCGGGTGCAGGCCACGCGGCGGCTGGCCACCGATATCCGCCGGCATGTCGACGACGTGGCGACCAAGTACATCCGCCCCGGCGAGACGGCGGAGGGCGCGCTGATCTTCCTCCCCTCCGAGGCGCTGCATGCCGACCTCCACGCCCTGCATGGCGGGCTGGTGCAGGAGGCGGCGCGGCGCGGGGTCTATCTCGTCTCGCCGGGGACGCTCTGGGCCGTGCTCGGCGCCATGCGGGCCTTGATGCGCGACGTGCGGCTGCGGGCCGAGGCGCAGCACCTCCGCCTCGAGGTGGCGCGGCTGGCGGAGGAGACGGGGCGGCTCGACCGGCGCGTCGCCAACCTGAAGCGGCATTTCGGCGAGGCGCAGGCCGACATGGACCAGATCGGCATCACCGCGCAGAAGATCCTGGCGACCGCGGCCCGGATCGAGGCGGTGGAGATGGACACCCCCAGCCAGGCCCGCGCCGCCGAATGAGCGCGCTGCAGCTCCAGGCCCTCGCCGGGCTGCCGGCGCTCTGCCTGCTGGCCTGGGTGCTGGGCGGCTGCCGCCGCGGCGTGCGCCCGCGCGTGGTGGCGGCCGGCCTGCTCGGGCAGATGCTGGTCGCCGCGGCGCTGCTGCACCTGCCGCCGCTGCGCGCCGGCTTCGCCCTCGTCGGTGATGCGGTGGATGCGCTGGCGCGGGCGACGCGGGCGGGGACGACGCTGGTCTTCGGCTATCTCGGCGGCGGGCCGCTGCCCTATGCGGAGACGGTGCCGGGCGGCAGCTTCATCCTCTTCTTCCAGGCGCTGCCGCTGGTGCTGCTGGTCGGCGCGCTCTCCGCCGTGCTCTACCACTGGCGGATCATGCCGCTGGTGGTGAAGGGGCTCGCGCGCGGCCTCGGCTGGCTCTTCGGCCTGTCCGGGGCCTGCAACCTCTCGGTCGCGGCCAATGTCTTCGTCGGCATGGTCGAGGCGCCGCTGCTGATCCGGCCCTGGCTCGGGCGGCTGACGGAGGCGGAGCTCTTCGTCGTCATGGTTGCCGGCCTCGCCACGATCAGCGGCAACATGCTGGTGGTCTATGCGACGATGATCGCGCCGGTGGTGCCGGATGCGGCGGGGCAGCTGCTGACAGCGAGCCTGGTCTCCGCTCCCGGCTCCATCCTCGCCGCGCTGCTGATGCTGCCGGAGCGGGAGGCGGCGGTGGCCCCGGGACCGGAGGGCGAGGCCCCGCGCCTCTACGACAGCACCATGGATGCGCTGGTGCGCGGCACGGCGGATGGGCTGCAGCTGCTGCTCGGCATCATGGCCTCGCTCATCGTCTTCGTCGCGCTGGTGGCGCTGGCCAACGGCATCCTCCAGCCCTTGACGGGCTTGACGCTGGAGCGGGCCGCCGGCCTCGCCTTCTGGCCGCTCGCCTTCGCCATGGGCGTCCCGGCGGCCGAATGCGCGACGGTCGGCGCCAGCCTCGGCGTGAAGGTGGTGGTGAACGAGTTCGTCAGCTACCTGCAGCTGGCCGCGAGCGGCGGGGCGGGGCTGAGCCCCCGCTCCCGCGTCATCCTCACCTATGCGCTGTGCGGCTTCACCAATTTCGCCTCGGTCGGGATCATGGTGACGGGCATGGCCGGGATGTGCGCGGAGCGGCGGGCGGACATCCTGCGGCTCGGGCTGCGGAGCCTGGTCGCGGCGAGCATCGCCTGCTGCATGGCGGGGGCGACCGTCGGGGTGCTGACCGCCCCCTGAGCAAGATTCGCCAAGCGGCGCCGGCCTCCGCCCTGCTAGGCTCGGCACGGCATGGCGATCACGACCCTTCTCGCCGGTGATGCCGTCACGGTGGTGGACTACCGCTGCGAGGCCGGCCCCGGCGCCCGGCCGCAGGCGGAGGCGCATGGCGGCTTCTCCGTCTCCTATGTGCGGCGCGGCAGCTTCGGCTATGCCTCGGGCGGGCTGCGCTGCGAGCTCGTCGCCGGCAGCACCCTGCTCGGCTTCCCGGGAGACGAGTATCGCTGCACGCATGAGCATGCCTGCGGCGACGAGTGCCTTTCCATCCAGCTCTCGGCCGGGCTCGCCGCCGGCTTCGAGGAGCGCTGTGAAAGCTGGCGGATCGGCGCGCTCCCGCCGCTGCCGGAGCTGGTGGTGCTCGGCGAGCTGGCGCAGGCCGCGGCGGAGGGGCGGAGCGATATCGGCCTCGACGAGGCCGCGCTGCTCTATGCCGCCCGCTGCCTCGCCCTGACCCGCCCCGCCGTGCGGCGCTCGGCCCCGCCGCGCGCGGCCGAGCGGCGGCGGATGGTGGAGGTCGCGCTCTGGATCGAGGCGCAGGCCGCCGAGCCCCTGGCGCTGGAGGCCATGGCGCGGCAGGCGGAGCTCAGCCCCTTCCACCTGCTGCGCCGCTTCACGCGCGTCATCGGCGTGACGCCGCACCAGCACCTGGTCCGCGCCAGGCTGCGCCGCGCGGCGCGGCTGCTCTCGCGCGGGGAGGGCAGCGTCAGCGACATCGCCTATGAGGTCGGCTTCGGCGACCTGTCGAATTTCATCCGTACCTTCCGCCGCGCCGCCGGCGTCTCGCCACGCGGCTTCCGCCGGCTGGCGCGAGGGGACCGCAACATTCTCCAAGATCGTCCGGCCCGCCCCGCGTCATCCTGAGCGCCGTCACGGGCTGGAGGGGATCGGGCGATGTTCGACCATGTCGGGTTGCGGGTGCGGGATCTGGCGGCGAGCCGGCGCTTCTATGCGGCCGCGCTGGCGCCGCTGGGCCATCGGCCGGCGGAGGGCGATGGGTTCGGCCCGGCGGGCAGCCCCGGGCTCTGGCTGCATGGCGAGGCAGCGGCGGAGGGGGGCGTGCACCTCGCCTTCCGCGCGGCGAGCCGGGACGCCGTCGACGCCTTCCACGCCGCCGGCCTCGGCGCCGGGGGCCGGGACAACGGTGCGCCGGGACCGCGGCCGGATTACGGGCCGCACTACTACGCGGCCTTCCTGATCGACCCCGAGGGGAACAATGTGGAGGCCGTCTGCCTGGCCCCGGCGGGCTGATGGCCTCGCTCTACCGCGAGGCGCTGCTGCCGGCGCCGGCCGATGCGGTCTGGGCGGCGCTGCGGGAGGCCGGCGCCGTCGACCGGCTCTTCCCCGGCGTGCTGGCCGCGGCGAGGCTGGAGGGCGAGACCCGCATCGTCACCTTCACCGACGGGCAGGAGGTGCGGGAGCGCATCCTCGGCCTCGACGAGGGGCGGCGCCGCATCGCCTATGCCGTGCTGCGGGAGGGGCTGCACCACGCGGCGGCGATGCGCGTGGTGGCGGAGGGGGCGGATCGCTGCCGCTTCCTCTGGACCACCGATGTTCGGCCCGATGCGGCCGCGGCGCGGATCGCGGCCCTGATGGATGCTGGGATCGCGGCCCTGCAGCGCTGGGCGGCCGGCTGAGCGGCGCAACTCCGGGGCGCGCCGAGGTTTCTGGCCCTGTTGCAACCACGCCGGAGACGAATGATGCGCCTCGCCGCCCCGCTGCTGCTGCTCGCCCTGCTGGCCGCCTGCGGCGGACCGCCGACCCGGAATGACGGGGTGGCGACGCCCGACCAGAACGGCCGCATCGCGCCGACCCCGCAGACCACGGCGCCGCGCACCATGCGCTGAGCCCATCCCGGCCGCGTGTTGAGCGGCCCCCGGAAACATGGAACCCTGGCCCCCTTGCCGTGCCGGAGGTCCCGCCGTGAGCCATCTCGTCCATCGCAGCCTGCATGCCGACCCGCCGCTCGCGCTGCGGGGCGAGGGCATCCACCTCTACGACCAGGACGGGCGGGCGATCATCGATGCCTCGGGCGGCGCGGCCGTCGCCTGCCTCGGCCATGGGCATCCCAAGGTGATCGAGGCGATCAAGGCGCAGCTCGACAGGCTCGCCTATGCCCATACCGCGCTTTTCAGCTGCGAGAGCGCCGAGGCGCTGGCGGATGCGCTGGTCGGCGACCGGCCGGGCGGGCTGACGCACGCCTATTTCTGCTCCTCCGGCTCGGAGGGGTGCGAGGCGGCGATCAAGTTGGCGCGGCAGTATTTCCTCGAGATCGGCGAGCCGCAGAGGACGCGCTTCATCGCCCGCCGGCAGAGCTACCACGGCAACACGCTCGGCGCGCTCTCGGCCGGCGGCAATGCGATGCGCCGCGCCCCCTACCAGCCGCTGCTCTCGCCGGCCTTCAGCCATGTCTCGGCCTGCTACGCCTATCGCGGCCAGGCCGAGGGCGAGGGCGACGAACAGTATGTCGCCCGCCTCGCCGAGGAGCTGGAGGCGGAGTTCCAGCGCCTCGGCCCCGATACCGTCATCGCCTTCATGGCGGAGACGGTGGTGGGCGCCACGCTCGGCTGCGCGACGGCGCTGCCCGGCTACTTCCCGGCGATGAAGGCGGTCTGCGACCGGCACGGCGCGCTGCTCATCCTCGACGAGGTGATGAGCGGCATGGGCCGCTGCGGCACCCTGCATGCCTGGGAGCAGGAAGGGGTGGTGCCCGACATCCAGGTCGTCGCCAAGGGCCTTGGCGGCGGCTACCAGCCGATCGGCGGCATCCTGGTGCATGGGCGCGTCATGGAGGGCTTCCTCCAGGGCTCCGGCGCCTTCATGCATGGCCATACCTACCAGGCGCATCCGGTGGCCTGCGCCGCGGCGCTCGCTGTGCAGCAGGTGATCGCCGAGGAAAGACTGCTCGAGAACGCGCAGGCGATGGGCGCGCGGCTGGAGCAGCGGCTGCTGGAGCGCTTCGGCAACCACCGGCATGTCGGCGACATCCGCGGGCGCGGCCTGTTCTGGGCGGTGGAGTTCGTCGCCGACCGCGCCGGCAAGACGGTCTTCGAGCCGGGCCTGAAGCTGAACGAGCGGGTGAAGATGGAGGGCTATGCCCGCGGCCTCGCCTGCTATCCGATGGGCGGCACCATCGACGGCCGGCAGGGCGACCATGCCATCCTGGCCCCGCCCTACAACGTCACCGCGGAGCAGATCGACACCATCGTCGAGCGCTTCGGCGCGGCGGTGGATGCGGCGCTGGAGACCCTGTAGCCGCCGCGCAACCCGGAACCTTCCGATCCGCCATCGCGTTCTTCCAGCAGAGGCCGCCGCATCCCGCGACGTGCCGAGGGAGTGCCAGACATGGACAAGGATCGCATCGAAGGCATGGGCAAGCAGGTCAAGGGCGCGGTGAAGGATGCCGTCGGCAAGGTGACCGGCGACACCGCCACCCAGGCCGAGGGCAAGGCCGACAAGGCCGAGGGCAAGGTGCAGAACACCTATGGCGGCGCCAAGGACAAGGTCCGCGACGCGACCAACGACTGAGTGTCCATGAAGGCCCCCGCACGGGGGCCTTCCGCCTTGCCCGTCCCCGGCAAATGGGGGATAGCCCTGCCGGACAGCAGGGAGGCCTCGCCGCGCTGTGCCGCTTACCCGTGATGAGGTCGTACTGGCCTATCGCCTGCTCCTCGGTGGCGAGCCGGAGAGCGACGCCGTCGTCGAGGGCCATCGCCGCGAGCATGCCGATCTTGCCGGCCTGCGGCGGAGCTTCATGAGCTCGGCCGAATTCCGGGACCAGGTCGGGCAGCCCGTCGCGCCCCTGGCCGCCTCGCTGCCGCTCGAGGCGCCGCCCTTGCATGTCGGACCGAGGCCTCGCCGGAGGCCCTGGACGGCCTGCTGCGCGCGGTGGCGGCGCGGTGGCAGGCGATCGGCGAATCCGCGCCGCACTGGTCTGTGCTCAGCAGTGACGAGTTCCGCCCCGAGCGCATCGCCGAGACCGAGGAAAGCTTCTACGCCTCGGCCGCGACCGACCGGGCCATTCTGCTCGGCATCCTCGCCCGCGTCGGGCGCGCCGCAGGAATTCGCCACCGTCGTCGAGTATGGCTGCGGGGTCGGCAGGCTGACGATGCAGATCGCGCCGCTGTTCCGGCAGGTGACGGGGCTCGACATCTCGGCGTCGCACCTGCAACTGGCGGAGCAGCGTCGGCAGCGCCTCGGCCTCGGCAATGTCGCCTTCCGGCAGGTGACGGCGGAGCGGCTGCACCCGGTGCCGGGCTTCGACCTCTGGTTCTCGCGCATCGTGCTGCAGCACAACCCGCCGCCGGTGATCCTGCACATCCTCGACGGCATGTTCCGCGCACTGGCGCCGGGCGGCCTCGCCATCTTCCAGGTGCCGACCTACTACATGGGCTATCGCTTCAGCCTGGCCGACTATGCGGCGGATGCCTCGGCGCCGGCGCTCGAGATGCACATGGTGCCGCAGCGGGCGGTGCTCGAGCTCGGGCACCGGCATGGCTGCCGGCTGCTCGACCTCCGCGAGGACACCTGGGTGGTCGCGCAGCGGGCCGACTGCCTCTCCAACAACTTCGTCTTCCAGAAGGGCTGAAGCCTCAGAGTTCGCAGCCGGCCATGTCATCCGGCCGGGCGGTCCGCAGCATCGCCTCGCGCCCGCACTCCTCGTAGCGGCGGTAGGAGGCCTGGACGAAGGCCTCGAGGCCCAGGTCCCGCCCCGGCTCGCCGAAGCGGAACGCCGTCTCGTAGGGCAGCCGGTGCGCCTCGCGGATCTCGGGATAGATCGGCCAGTGCGCCTTCTCGGCCAGCGGGTTGTGGAAGGCATCCGGCGCGAACCGCCCGTCGAGGCCGATGGCGCGGGCGATGCACGTTGCCTGCGCGGCGAAGGCGCCGCTGGTCGGATGGTTCGTCGAGTAGAGCGTCTGCTCCTGCCGCGTGGCCTCGAGGAAGGCCTCGGCGAAGGTGATGTCCATCGGCTGGTCGCGCCGGCGCAGCTCCGCGGCCGACTCCTCCCAGGCCCGGAAATAGCCGAGCCGCTCATAGGTCCGGGCGTTGAAGCGGGTGAGGCAATCCCGCTCGCCATGCCCTGGAGGAAGCAGAGCAGCACGATGCGGTTGTTGTACTCGCCGATCGCGCTGTGGACGCGCCGGCCGAAGGGCCCGAAATAGGTGATGTCCGGGTGCAGCCCGGTGAAGTGGATATTCGTCATCAGATGGAAGCGCCCTGGGTCGAGCGCCCGGAGCCGGCTGGTGCAGAGGTCCGGATGGTCATCGCCGAAGGGGACGGAGATGACCTCGCCCGCCAGCCCCGCCCCCATCGCCGCCAGCGCCGCCTCGAAAGCCGGCTCGCCGCGGGCATTCACGTCGGCGATCCAGCGCACCCAGGCCTTGCTGCCGGTGCGCAGGCAGTTGGCCAGCACCGGCGCGTTGCAGTTGCCGACCAGGGTCAGCACCCGGCCGCCGCCGGGGCCGTTCACACGGCGGAATTCCTCGCGGTCGAGCAGGGCGCGGATCACCGGCCCCGGCCCCTCGCGGCGCAGCGCGGCGGCTTGGGCGGCCAGGCTGTCGGCATCGGGGCCGCGTTGCAGCAGGCCCTGGTAGAGCGCCTCGACGATGTCCTCGGCGGAGAAGAAGGCCTTCATGCCCGTTGGTCCCTGGCCGCCCCGGGCATCAGTCGTCGCCCGGATCCGCGGCGAGGCTGAGCGCGACCCAGGGCTGCGTCTCCGAATTGCTCTCGCCGGCGAGGGCGGAGGTGCGGATCTCGAGCAGGCCCTCCGCCTCGCGGATGGACTGGACGAACTGCATGCGGATCAGCGCCTCGAAGCTTTGCAGCCGCGTCTCGTGCCGGCCGGCCACCTCGCGCAGCGCGGGGTGGCCGGCGCGGCGCAGCGCATTGAAGGCGCGCAGGCTGAGGGCGGCGCAGAAATTCCAGAAGGCATGCAGCTGCATCCGCGCGCCGCTGCCATCCGGGTTGGGGAAGTCGACGACGACGAGGTCCGACTTGCGCGGATGGAACGGCTCGATCCCCAGGGTCTGCACCTGGAAGGCGTGCAGCGCGCGGTCGATGCTGGCCGCAAGCCCCGGATCGTCGAGCACCGGCAGGGCGCGGACCAGGGCGAGGATCGCCGCCGCATGGCAATCGGCGAAGGGCGCCGCGGCGGAGACCAGGCCCATCAGGAAGCCGGATTCCGTCTCGCCGGTGATGCCGCGGAAGGGCCGCTCGAACTCCAGCAGCGTGTCGACCACCTGCCGCAGGTCGCGGCGGTACCGCTCCTCCCCGGTCGCCTTCCACATGTCGACCAGGCCATGCGCGACGAAGGCCAGCGGGCGCGAGAAGATGGCCGAGGCGTCGCTGCGCTGGGCGGCGAGCAGGCTCTCGGCGTAGACGGCGTGGAAATGGTCGAACATCGCCCGGCTCTGGTCGCGCAGCAGCAGCGCGGCGCGCGGCATGCCCGGCTGGCCGGCGCCGCGGTAGCAGCGGGCGAAGGCCGCCATCTCTGCCCCGTAGTCGTAGGAGATGGAGAGGTCGAGCGGATGCGCGGTCTGCCGCGCCGCGAAGCCATGGGCGCGGAACATCGCGCTGCAATCGGCCACGCGGTCGTAGAAGCCGCCGCCGGTGATGGTCTTCCGCTCCGCCGCCACCAGCCGCTCGCCGCGCCAGGCGCCGGGAAAGCGGTGCTGCGCGACGACCCAGTGCAGGCGGTTCGGCTGGGCGATGACGGCCTCGACCCGCGCCATACGGCCCGGGTCGCGCGGCATGCTGTGGATGGCGAGCGCGAAGCCGCGCATCTCGTCCCGCTGCGTCATCGACCAGTAGGGCGCGCCCTCGGCGGCCAGGCTGTCCTGGCCGGGTGCCGCGGCATCGTGGCGGAGCGGCGCCCGGCCCGGGCGGTCGATGAGGATCGTGCCGTAATGCACGTTGTTCGTGCCGTGGCTCAGCCCGTCCTGCCCGATGGTCAGCACGACGTCGGAGACGTTGATGCCCGGGTCGAGGTCGAGCGCCGCCTCGGCATCGACGAACATGGAGGAGGCGTGCACGACATAGCTGTAGGTGAGCTGGCCGAGGCGGAGGCGCCGGCCGCCATGCAGGAAGCTCAGCTCGCTGCGGTGCGAGAGGCGGAGCCGCCGCGCATCCTGCTCGATGTCCCAGCCGGCGATGGCATCCTCGACATCGAGGCTGTGGGTCTCGCCGTCATGGGTGAAGTGCACGTAGTTGCCGGTGAGGATGACGTTCTTCGCATCCCGCCCGTCATGGAAGCGCGTGCCGATGGTGACGCTGCCGGCCGGCAGGTCACATTCCACATGCAGGAAGGTGTGGATGAACTTTGCCCGGCCGCCCTCCCGCTCCGCCTGCTCCAGCCGGGCATGGCCGGTGCGGCGGAAGATGAAGGGGCCCTCGCAAAGCGAGGTGAGGAAGCGGAAGGCATGGCCGACCGCCTCCGGATGCTGCCGCCATACGGCGGGGAGGGCGAGGAATTCGAGGATCTTCGCGTTGTCGTCGGCCCAGAACCAGCGGTCGCCGAGGATGGGGAACTCCGTCTCCGACACGGCGAGGCCCGCGCTGCCCTCCAGCGCCACGGGCTGCATCAGCTTGCGGGTGATGAAGTCCGCATAGGCGAGGGGATCGCTGGGGAGGGCTCGCATCCTGCCCTTGAACGCCAGCCTCACATTCCTGTCAATTGAACTTTGACAGAATAGATTTTGCCGACCTTGTAACGATACGGCTTCCGGCAAGATAAGAAATCAGAAACTACGTCGTGCCTTCAGTGCCGCCGCCAAGGTGCCCTCGTCGAGGACATCGAGCGCCCCGCCCATCGGCACGCCCTGCGCCAGGCGGGTGACGCGCACGCCGGTGCCGGCCAGCCGGTCGGACAGGTAGTGGGCGGTCGTCGCGCCGTCGACGGTGGCGGGCAGGGCGAGGATCACCTCCTCCACCTTCGCCTCGGCGATGCGCGCCAGCAACGGCTGCACGGCGAGGTCCTCCGGCCCGACGCCGCCGAGCGCCGAGAGCGTGCCGCCCAGCACGTGGTAGAGGCCGCGATGCGCATGCGCCCGCTCCAGCGCCCAGAGCTCGGAGACGCCTTCCACCACGCAGATCAGCCCACGGTCCCGCTGCGGGTCGCGACAGATGCGGCAGGGGTTGCGCGCATCGAGGTTGCCGCAGACGCCGCAGGGCTGCACCGCCGCGGCGGCCGCCTGGAGCGCTGCGGCGAGCGGCAGCATTACCCGGTCCGGCTGCATCAGCATCTTGAGCGCGGCCCGCCGCGCGCTCCGCCGGCCGAGGCCCGGCAGGCGCGCGAGCAGCCCGACCAGCTGCTCGATCGGGTCCGAGGGCGGATCGGCGGGCCGGTCGCTCATCCCGTCAAAAGGGCAGCTTGAAGCCGCCCGGCAGCCCGCCCGGCAGGTTCAGCCCGGCCGTCGCCTTCTGCATCTCCTCGGCCATCATGGCCTCGACCTTCTGCTTGGCGTCGGCATGGGCGGCGACCAGCAGGTCCTCCAGCACCTCGCGCTCGTCGGCCACCATCAGGCTCGGGTCGATGGCGACGCGCTTGAGGTCGCCCTTGCCGGTCAGCGTCACCGAGACCATGCCCGCGCCGGCGGCGCCCTCGACGGTGGTGGCGTCGAGCTTGGCCTGCATCTCCGCCATGCGGGACTGCATCTGCTGGGCCTGCTTCAGCATGTTGCCGAGATTCTTCATGGCGCGGACCTACTCCCTGTCATCGTCGTCCGGTGGTGGAACATCGTCGAAGTCCGGCGGTTCGTCCCCTGCCTCCGCGGCGGGGAGGGTCGAGAGGCCGTAGGCATCCGTCCCGGCATCGCGCACCGCCTCGATCACCGTGCCGGGGAAGGCGGCGAGCACCGCCTGCACCAGCGGGTGGCTCTGCGCCAGGCTGCGGCGCTCCGCATCGGCGGCGCGGCCCTGCAGGGCGAGGGTCGGCTCGCCCTCGGCATTGGAGAGGGCGATGGTCCAGCGCTGGCCGGTCTGCTCCAGCAGCAGGGCGCCGAGCTCGGTGGCGAGGTCGCGCGGGGCGGCCGGCTGCACCCGCATCTCGATCCGGCCCGGGGTGACGCGGACGGGATGGACGCTGTGGACCAGATGCGCATGCAGCATCGGCTTCCGCCCGGAGGCGAGGGCGACCACGTCGCGCCAGCCCTGCGGCGCGGCGAGCGCCGGCGCGGCGACGGCATCGGCCAGCACCGGCGCGCCGTTGGCGACGGCGCGCATCCCGCCGCCACTGCCCGGCGGCGCGGGGCGCGGCGTGCTGGCCGGCACGCTGCCGCCCTCGGCCAGGCGCCGCACCAGGTCGCCCGGCGTCGGCAGCTCCGCCACATGGGCGAGGCGGATCAGCACCATCTCGGTCGCGGCGCGTCGGTCCGGCGCCTCGTTCACCTCGCCGAGGCCCTTCAGCAGCATTTGCCAGGCGCGGCCGAGCACGGGGACGGAAAGCCGCTCGGCCAGCGCGGCGCCACGGGTGCGCTCGCCCTCGGTCAGCGCAGGGTCGTCCCTGAGGCCGGGCACGCTGCGCAGCCGTGTCAGCGTATGGGTCAGCTCGAGCAGGTCCTGCAGCACCACTGCCGGATCGGCGCCGCGCTCATGCGCCCGGTCGAGCAGGGCCAGCGCCTCGGCGGTGCGGCCCGCCATCAGCGCCTCCATCAGCTCGAGCACCATGGCGCGGTCGGCGAGGCCGAGCATGTCCCGCACCGCCTCGTCTGTCACCCGCCCCTCCGCCCCGCCGAGGGCGATCGCCTGGTCGAGCAGGGAGAGGCCGTCGCGCACCGAGCCGTCCGCCGCCCGCGCCAGCATCGCCAGCGCCTCCGGCTCCACCGTCACCCGCTCCAGCCCAGCGATGCGCTCGAAATGCGCGCGCAGCTCGGCCTGGGGGACGCGCTTCAGGTGGAAGGTCTGGCAGCGCGAGAGGATGGTGGCCGGGACCTTGCGCAGCTCGGTCGTCGCCAGCATGAATTTCACCTGGGCCGGCGGCTCCTCCAGCGTCTTCAGCAGCGCGTTGAACGCCGCCGTCGACAGCATGTGGACCTCGTCCAGGATGATGACCTTGAAGCGCCCCTGGGCCGGGCGGTAGCGCAGCCGCTCGCGCAGCTCCCGCACGTCGTCGATGCCGTTGTTGGAGGCGGCGTCGAGCTCCTGCACATCCGGGTGGCGGTCCGCAAGGATGGCGCGGCATTCCGGGCAGACGCCGCAGGGCTCGGGCGTCGGCCCGCCCTTGCCGTCCGGGCCGATGCAGTTGAGCGCGCGGGCGATGAT
This sequence comes from Belnapia sp., assembly GCF_059504005.1. Taxonomy (NCBI): domain Bacteria; kingdom Pseudomonadati; phylum Pseudomonadota; class Alphaproteobacteria; order Acetobacterales; family Roseomonadaceae; genus Belnapia; species Belnapia sp. The sequence continues at coordinate 49,615 of NZ_JCACHU010000132.1, forward strand.
CCGCGCCGTCGTCGTCTTGCCGACGCCGCGCACGCCGGTCAGCAGGTAGGCATGGGCGACGCGGTCCTGCGCGAAGGCGTTGCGCAGCGTGCGCACCAGGGCTTCCTGCCCGATGAGCTGCTCGAAATTGCTCGGCCGGTACTTCCGCGCCAGCACCCGGTAGGGCGTGTCCGCGGCCGCCGCCGGGGCGGGGCCGGGCGGCGCCGGCAACGGCGGGGCCTCGCCGAAGAGGCCGGGGCCCTCGGGCGCGGGCGGCTCCGGCAGGGCCTCCCCGGGCGGGTCTTCGGTGCCGAACAGGGAGGAGGACATCGGCGCGGCGGGATCCCGTGCAGCTGGCCCGCCGGGCCGGGGAGAGGGTGGAAGGCCGGCAAGCGACCCGGGCGAGAACCCGTTACGGCTGCTTCCTTCCGGACCTGACCGGGTTGGCGGGGAGCCCGTCCACCGCCGACCTTCCGGGGGCACCATATCATGCCGCGGGGGGGCTCGCACAAGCCGGGCTCTTCCGCGCCCCACCGCCCGTTGCCCCGGCGCCCCCCGCATGGCACCGTCCGCCGCACATGCATTCCATTCCCGCCAGCCGGCCCAACGCCTATTCCGGCAGCCCCCTCGACCGCGCCTCCAACCGCCGCGAGGACGCCGCCTTCATCGATGCCGCCCTCGCGGATTCGGAGACGCTCTTCGTCCCCGTCTGGCGCAGCCGCAGCCTGATGCGCGGCGTCCAGGACGGCACGCCGGAGGCGGTGCTGCTGACCGGCGCCGCGGCCGAGGCGGTGCGCATGGCGGGCGGGCCCTGGGCCTTCCTCGGCTTCTGGGAGGGCCGCCCGGTCTTCGCCGTCGACTGCTCGCAGGCGGAGGACCCGCTGCCGCTCCTGCCCGACGGCATGGGCGCCTTCACCGACCTCCGCGCCGTCGCCGGGCTGCTGCCGCCGGGCGAGGCCAGCATCCTGGCCCATGCCCGCGGGCTGATGCACTGGCGCACCCGGCACCGCTTCTGCGGCGTCTGCGGCGCCGGCTGCGAGCCGCGCTCGGCCGGCAACGCCATGGCCTGCACCGGCTGCGGCGCCCAGCACTTCCCCCGTACCGACCCGGCCGTGATCATGCTGGTGGTGCGCGAGGGCCGCTGCCTACTCGGCCATTCCACCCGCTTCCCCAACAGCGTGATGTACTCGACCCTCGCCGGCTTCGTGGAGCCGGGCGAGACGCTGGAGGAGGCCGTCCGCCGCGAGGTGAGGGAGGAATCCGGCATCGAGGTCGGCGCGGTCCACTACCATTCCTCCCAGCCCTGGCCCTTCCCCGCCTCGATCATGCTCGGCTTCCATGCCGAGGGGCTGACGGAGCAGATCACCATCGACCCGGAGGAGCTGCGCGACGCCCGCTGGTTCACCGCCGCGGAGATGCGCAACCCGGAGGCGCACGGCTTCGCCCTGCCGCGCGGCGACAGCATCGCCCGCCGCCTGATCGAGGATTGGCTGGCGGGGACCGCGCCGTGAGGCGCCCGGCCGCGGTGCTGGCCCTGCTGCTGCCGCTCGGCGGCTGCGGCCTCTACAACAGCGTCGTCGGCACGGCCCCGCAGCGCCCGCCCGAGACGCCGGAGCAGCAGGAATGCCGGGAGGAAGCCCGGCGCTCCCCCAGCGTGACCGCGCTCAACCGCCAGCGCCTGCCGGGCAATGCAATCAATGACGACCGCCTCAGCCGGGAGGAGCGGACCCTGCTGGCCCGCGCCTTCCGCGACTGCCTGCGCGCCCGTGGCCTTACCCTGCCCGGCGGGGTCGAGCCGGAGCAGCCGCGGTAAACCTTCCCGGCGTGGGGTGGGCAGGGCCGGCCGGCCCTGCCTATACTGCACCGCAGCATGAATGCCTCGTCCATCCTCGTCGTCGTCGGCATGCGGTCGGAAGCGGCCCTGCTGCCGCGCGGGCTGCGCGTCGTCGTCAGCGGCGGCGACCCGGCGCGGCTGCGCAGCCTGCTGCAGGCTCAGCCCGAGGGGATCAGCGGCGTGCTGAGCTTCGGCATTGCCGGCGGGCTCGACCCCTCGCTCGTCACTGGGGACCTGGTGGTCGCCACGCGGGTGCGCGGGCCGGGCGGCGCCTATGCGTCGGATCCGGCCTGGTCGGCGCGGCTCGCCCAGCGCTGCGGGGCGCGGCTCGGCATGGTGGCGGGCGCGGCGAGCGTGGTCGGCGAGCCGGCCAACAAGCGGTTGCTGCGGGCGGCGACCGGGGCCCTCGTCGTCGACCTCGAGACCGAGGCCGCCGCCGCCTTCGCCACCGCCCGGCGGCTGCCCTTCGCCGCCCTGCGCTCCGTCGCGGACACGGCGGAGGAGGTCCTGCCCCGCGCCGCCGCCGTGGGGCTGACGCCGGATGGCCGCCCGGCCGCCGCCCGCGTCGCCCTCGCCCTGCTGCGCCAGCCGCGGGAGCTGCCGGCGCTGCTGGTCGTTGCCCGCCGCAGCCGGGCGGCGCTCGCCTCGCTCGGCAGCGCCGTGGAGCGCGCCGGCCTCACCGGCGAGGCGCGGTGACGCGCCGCGGCGGAGGCTGACAGGCCTCCGCGCCATGCCCGAGCGCCGCGAGGTCCGGGCGGCGACCCGGCATGCGCCGCCGGGCAATCCCGGGGCGCCTTCGTCGACGTGGTGGAAAGCGGAGACGTGAATGGGCCGGAATTCAGCTTTCGGCCGGCTGGTACGTTTCCAGCCCACCAAGAAGGAGGCAGCCATGAAACAGACAATCAAGGCGGTGTTGCTGGCGGCGACCGTGTCGTTCGGCCTTGCGGCCTGCGGCCAGAGCACCGGCGGGCGCGCCCTGTCGGGTGGCCTGCTCGGTGCCGGTGCCGGTGCCGGCGTGGGCGCGCTGACCGGCGGCAATGTCGGCACGGGCGCCCTGGTCGGCGGCGGCATCGGTGCGGCGGGCGGCGCGCTGACGGCACCGCGGCGCTACTAAGGCGGTTTCCGTTCGCACAGGCTCACGGAACCCACGCTAGCCTGTTGCTCGATCGAGCAGATACCTCCGGTCAGCTGATTCCACCTGATCGGAGCCTGTTCTGGAGTCCGGATCGGGCGCCAACCGGGATGGGGATGCCTCAGCGGCGCCGTGCCGCGTAGCCGCCATCCCGGTTGGAGGCGGCGCCGGCCATCCTGGGACCGCCCGGCGTGCTGAAGGCGAGGTCGGTGCGGTCGTCGAGGCCCATCGTATCCCAGACCGATGCAGGCCCGCCATCCGCCATGAGCCTGCCGCTGCCTGCGTCGGAGAGCCGGCGTTCGATCTGCTGCTGCTGCGCCGGCGTCAACTGCGCCCAGTTCAGGGCAAGCCAAGGATTCCGCCGCACGGTGCTGCGGATCCATTGGTCGCGGTCCCCCTCCGGCACGGCGGGGGCCTGCTCTGCCGTCGCGACCGCGGGAAGCGCGGGCGCCACCGGCGCGGGCAGCCTCCGTTCCGGCATGGCCGGAGCCTGTGGACCCGCCTCCGTTCCGCCCTGTGACCCTATCTGCGTTCCGGGCTGCATCCCGCTCGGCAAGCTCGCCAGCTGCGCAGGCCCGGCGACGGCAGGCAGCCGCGTGGCGTGCCGGGCTGCATAAGCCTCCGGATCGAAGAACTGGTCGAGGTAATCCATGCGGTTCATGGTCCCGCAGCCCGGCAGGAGGAGCAATGCGGAGAGCATTGCAGCCCGGCACCAGCGCCTCGGCCGGGGCATCCTGCCCAGACAGGCGCACCAAGCTCGATGACCATAGGACATGGCTGCGGAAACGTCCGGCGCGGGCCCCGGATGCCTCGGTGCCGTGACCTTGATCCCGGGCACGGCCCGGAGCGGGGCCGCCGGGCCGGTGCGGATGGAAGCCCGCTAGGTCACCCGCTCCATCTCCGCATCGTCGAGGTTGCCGGGCACGATCGTCATCGGCACCCGCACATGGGTGGCGTAGCGCCCGGTCAGCGCATTGATCAGCGGCCCCGGCCCGCTGCCGTCGCCGGCGGAGGCCAGCACCAGGATCGAGATGCGCGGGTCCTCCTTCAGCAGGGCCAGCAGCTCGTCACGGGTATGCCCCTCGCGGATCAGCAGGATCGGCAGCCCGCCGGTGATCTCGTTCACCTGCGCGGCGAGGCCGCTCAGCACGCGCTCGGCCTCCTCCCGCCGCTCCTCGGCCATCATGGCGCCGACGCCGGCCCATTCGGTGATGCCCTCGGGCTCGATCACCCGCAGCAGGGCCACCCGCCCGCCGCCGTTGCGGGCGCGCAGGCAGGCGTAGCGGAGGGCGACGTCCCGCTCCGGGCTGTCATCCACCACCACGAGGAACACCCGGTCCCGCTTGCTGGCGGCCTCCTGCTGCTCCCGCGTCTCGTCCATCAGCCCCTCCGGAACAGGACGCTGCCGAACCAGCCGGCCAGCGCCGCGAACAGAATGCAGGCCAGACCGTAGACGAAAGGCTGCTGCGCCGCGACGGTGGCGATGCGGTCCGCCGTGCCGACCCGGTCCACCCGGAAGGAGAGTTCCTGCCGCGCCATGATCCGGCGGGAGCGGACCAGCAGCACCTCCACCTGGTAGTCGCCCGTCGGCACCGCGGCGGGCAGCGGCAGGCGGGCATGGAAGAGGCGGCTGCCGGCGATCTCGATGGGCGCGGCATCCTCGACCCAGAGCCCGTTGCTGCTCTCGAGCTCGAGCAGCGCCGCCCGGAAGGCCGGCGACCGTGCCCCGGTGCTGGTCAGCGGCAGGCTGTCGAGGCCGACGCTGTTCCGCTGCCGCTCCTCCTCCGGCAGCACCTGCCAGGCCGGCCGCGTGCCGGCGAGGAAGTAGAAGCCCGGCACGCCCGCGAAGCGGGCCGAGGGGCCGTTCACCCAGATCACCCCGAGGATGGAGACCTTCCGCCGCACCACCACCGGCCGGGTCGGGCCGCGGGCGACCACCAGCACCTCGTCGCCGCCCGGGCCGATCGGGCCCTCCGTGCTGCCGAAGACCATCACCGAGGTGCCGGTGAAGCCGGTCGTCACCTCCACGGCATTCTGCGACAGCGCCGCGACCAGCGGCAGCTCCTGCGCCCGCCCCGCCCCCGTCCAGGCGAGCAGCAGCAGCAGCAGCAGGGCCAGGCGGATCACAGCGCCGGCCCGCTGCTGAACAGGTTCGCCGGCCGCCGCAGCAGCCCCCAGAGCAGGCTGAGCGCCACCGAGAGCACCAGCAGGCCGAGCAGCGCCCGCGTCTCCTCCCCCCGCAGCCGCGTCCCCATCGAGGCGCCGAACTGCGCGCCCGCGACCCCGCCGAGCAGCAGCAGCATGGTCAGCAGGATGTCGACCGTGCCGAGCTGCACCGCCTGCAGCAGCGTCACGTTGGCCGCGACGAAGACCACCTGGAACAGTGAGGTCCCGATGACGACCGAGGTCGGCATGCCGAGGAAGTAGATCATGGCCGGGACCAGCATGAAGCCGCCGCCCACCCCCATCACCGCCGAGAGCACGCCGATGCCGAAGCCGACCGCGAAGGGCGGGATGATGGAGATGTAGAGCCGCGAGCGCCGGAAGCGCATCTTCAGCGGCAGGCCATGGATCCAGAAATGCTCGTGCAGCTTGCGCTTGTGGCTGGTGCGGCGGCGGAGGATGGCGCGGACGCTCTCCATCACCATCAGCCCGCCGACCGTCCCCAGCACGACCACGTAGAAGACCGAGACGGCCAGGTCGACCTGGCCGATCCGCCGCAGCAGCGCGAAGAGCTGCACCCCCGCCAGCGAGCCGAGCACGCCGCCGACCAGCAGCACGCTGCCCATCTTGGCGTCCACATTGCCGCGCCGCCACTGCGCGATGAGGCCGGAGACCGAGGCGCCGAGCGTCTGGTTCGCCCCCGAGGCCACGGCGACGGGGGAGGGGATGCCGATCAGGATCAGCAGCGGCGTCAGCAGGAAGCCGCCCCCCACCCCGAACAGGCCGGACAGCCAGCCGACGCCGAATCCGATGCCGACCAGCAGGAAGGCATCGACCGACATCTCGGCGATCGGCAGGTAGACCTGCATCGCAAATTCCGAACCAGAGGAGGAATGGCGGCGGTTTGGACCGGGCCTGTGGCGGGAGCAAGGCAGAAACGGCGCCGCCGTCCCTGAACCGATGGCGGAAGTAGGCGTTCAGCCGCCACAACCAGTCACGGATACAACAGATGGCGACGCGAACCATAGGCGCGACCACCGCGCCCGACACCACGACCGGCCCTGTGGAGGCGACCGCTCCGCTGCCGCACCGGGCCTCCTGGGGCGCCATCCTCGCCGGCGCGGTCGTCGCCGTCGCGGTGGGGACCATGCTCAACATCCTCGGCGCCGCCATCGGTGCCAGCTCGGTCGACGCCACCCAGGCCCAGTCGCCGAGCGGCTCCACCGTCGGCATCGTCGCCGGTGCCTGGCTGCTGATCTCGAACCTGATCGGCCTTGCGGTCGGCGGCTATGTCGCTGCCCGCCTTTCCGGCAGCGCGGACGGCACGGACAGCACGCTGCACGGCCTTTCCGTCTGGGCCATCGGCTACCTGGTCTCCGCGGTGCTGCTCGGCAACATCATCGGCGGCACGGCGTCGACGGCGTCCCAGGGCATCTCCTCCATGGTCGGCGGCCTCTCGCAGGCGGCGGGCCAGGCGGCCTCCGCGGCCTCCGGCCCGGCCAGCCGGCTTGCCAGCCAGGTCGACCCGCAGCAGCTCGTCGACCGCGCGCAGAACGCCCTCAGCGGCTCCGGCGGCGGCAACCCGGCCGCGATGACCAGCGACCAGCGCAAGGCCGAGATCGGCCAGCTGCTGACCCGCCGCGTCACCGACGGCAACCTGCCGCAGGGGGACCGCGACCGGCTGAGCCAGCTGGTCGCCGCCGAGTACAACGTCCCGGCCGAGGAGGCGAACCGCCGCATCCAGCAGGTCGAGCAGCAGGCGACCGAGACGGCGCAGACGGCCGAGCGCAGGGCCCGCGAGGCGGCCGATGCGGCGGCGACGGCCGGCGCGGTGGCGGCCTACTGGGCCTTCGCGGCGATGCTGCTCGGCGCCGTGGCCGCCGTGCTCGGCGCGCGGGTCGGGACGCGCAACGCGGCCCGGGTGGCGCGGCGCTACGCGTAAGGAGGCGACGGGGGCCCTGCCCCCGTGCCCCCGCCGGGGGGAAAGCTTCCCCCCGGGCCCCGCCGTCAGTTCGGCGGGCGTTCCGCACCATCGCCCAGCGGCAGCGTCATCAGGACGCTGTCGACCCAGCGGCCGTGCTTCCAGCCGACGGCCGGCAGCAGGCCGGCATGGCTGAAGCCGCAGGCGGCATGCAGGCCGATCGAGCCGGCATTGGCCGAATCGCCGATCACCGCCACCATCAGCCGGAAGCCGAGCGCCGTGCAGCGCTCCACCAGCGCCGGCAGCAACAGCCGGCCGACGCCGCGCCGCGCCGCCTCCGGCGCCACATAGATCGAGTTCTCCACCGTGAACCGATAGGCCGGCCGCGTCCGGTACGGCCCGGCATAGGCATAGCCGAGCACCGTCCCCGCCCCATCGGCCGCGACCAGATGGGGGTAGCCGCCGGCCAGCACCGCCTCCCGCCGCCGCGCCATCTCCGCCTCGCCCGGCGGCTCCGTCTCGAAGCTGGCCAGGCCGTGGCGGACCCAATGGCCGTAGATGCGGGTGATGGCGGCGATGTCGGCGTCGGTGCTGTCGCGGAGGTATAGGTCTGGCATGGCAACGAATCTTGCCGCCTCGCTGCCCTTCTGTCCACCGGATGACCCCTTCACCCGTCCTGCCTGCCGGACCACTCTGGCCCGGCGCCGCCGGAGTGACGTGTTGCCCTACCCCGCCCATGCCGTGTTCCTGGTCGGCCTCGCCGTCGGCGCCGTCGGGCTGGCGACCACCATCCCTCTGCCGCTCTATGGCGAGATGGCGGCCCGCGGTGGCTACGGCGCCGGCGCCCTGGCCCTCGCCTTCGCCTGCTATGCGGCGACGGTGATCGTGACGGCGCCGCTGCTCGGCCCGCTGCCGGACCGCATCGGCCGCAAGCCCTGCGTGCTGCTCGGGGTGGCGCTCGCCGCCCTGTCCAGCCTGGCGCTGTGCCTTTGGCCGAGCATCCCGGCGCTGGCCCTGGCGCGCATCGCCCAGGGCCTCGGCATGGGCTGCGTCGCCGGCGCGGCGGCCGCCTGGGGCGCCGAACTCGGCGGCGGCGGGCCGGAGGGCGGGCGCCGCGCCGCCGGGGTGATCGCGCTGGCGACCATCGGCAGCTTCGGCGCCGGCGGCATCCTGACGCTGGCCGCCATCCTGGCCTGGCCCGGGCTGCGGCCGCCGCCGACCTTCGCCCTGCACCTCGTCATCTGCGTCGTCCTGCTCGCCCTCGTCGCCCGCCTGCCGGAGACGCTGGCGGCGCCGCAGCAGGGCTGGCTCCGCCGCCCCGGCTTCCCGCGCGGCACGCTGGCGACGACCTGCGCCATCCTGCCCGGCTGGGGCGTGACGGGGACGGTGCTGACGGCGGTGCAATCCACCCTCGCCGCCGGCGGGCAGCCGCTCGCCGGCCCCTTCGCCGCCTGCGCCATGATGCTGATCGGCGTCATCGCCCAGCGCGGCTTCCGCCGCGTCGCGCCGCGGCCGGCGGTGCGGATCGGCCTCGCCATCCTGCTGCTCGGCGCCGGCCTGACCTTCCTCGGCACGACCGGCTCCGGGACGGCGCCGCTGCTGCTGGGCGGCGCCGTGGTCGGCATCGGGACCTACGGCTTCGTCTATCCCGGCGGCCTCGCCGCGGTGGCCGAGGCGGCCTCGGGCGAGGAGCGGGCGCGGGCCGTCGCCGGCTATTTCGTCGTCGCCCATCTCGGCTTCGGTGCGGTGCCGCTGCTGGTCGGCCTCGCCGTCGACGGCTTCGGCGCCGGGCCGGCCATGGCGGGGAGCTGGCTGGCGCTGCTCCTCGCCGCCTGCGTGCTGTGGGGCGCTACCGCTCGCAGCGGATGAAGAGCGTGCTGCGGTTGGCGATCTCGCCGACATCCGCCGTGCCGCGCTCCGGCCCGTTGCTTTCGGCGACGCGCGGGTTGAGGCCGGCGCGGCGGAGGAAGACCTGCGCCGCCTCCCCCTTCACCGCGAAATTGATGTTCTGCGCGATGTCGCCGGTGACCCGGGCGATGCGCTGCGCATTCAGCTTGGAGACGACGACCCCAACGATGTTGCCATGCATGTCGAGCAGCGGCCCGCCGGAGTTGCCCGGCTGCACCTCGGCGCTGACTTGGTACTGGTTGCGGTTGTCGGCGAGGCCGGCAAGCCCGTTCACCTCCCCCCGCGTCAGCTTGGCATCGGAGGAGAGCAGCCCCGCCAGCGGGAAGCCATAGGCGACCACGCCATCGCCGCGCCGCACCGCCGGCCCGCTGCGGAAGGGCAGCGCCGGCCCCGGCAGCCCCGGCACGGCGAGCAGGGCGAGGTCGAGGTCGTTGTCCACCCGCGCCGGCGGCACGGCGCCGAGCCAGCGCCCATCCGGCGCGCGCATGACGATGCGGTCGCAGCCATTCACCACGTGATGGTTGGTCAGCACCCGGTCCGGCGCGACGAGGAAGCCGGTGCCGGTCGAGACGTTGCGCGCATTCTGGTTCGGCCGCTGCTGCGGGACATTGGGGGGCGGCGGCACCACCGCGGCGGTCACCGGCGCCGGCTTGCCGGAGGGCAGCGGCCGGCTCGCGGCCTCCAGCGCCAGCTCCCGGTTGGCGCAGATGTCCTGGTCCTGCAGCATCGCCTCCCGCCCGTCCTCGAGCACCAGGCGCAGGTCGAAGCGGCAGCCGGCGGCCTCGGCCGGGTTGACGCGGAAGCCGCCGCCCGGCGGAAGCGGCCGGTCGGGCGAGAGCAGGTTGCGCCCCCAGTCGCTCGCCGCGCCGCGCGGGGTGCGGACGGCGTTCAGCTCCTTCGCCGGCATGCCGGTGCGGTTCACGACGTGGAAGGGTTGGCCCTGGGCAAGGGCGATGCCCGGCAGGAGCAGGAGGAGGAGCAGCGCGAGGCGGAACAGGTGCGGCATGACCGGGGATGTCGGACGCGGCCGGGCCATAGTCAATCGCCCGGCGCATGGCGCCGCAGCGCCTCGGCCAGCCTGCCGACCATCGCCGCCGCGGCCGCCGCCCCGCGCGCGCCCATCGGCTGCGGCACCGCCTGCCAGCGCCCGGGGAAGGCGGCATCGAGCTCCGCCTTGAGCACCCGCGCCACGGCGAGGCCGATCACCACCACCCCCGCCGGGTCGAGGGCCGGCAGCACCACGTGGTGATGCAGGCGCCAGCTCTCGCGCAGCGCCGCGCCATAGGCGGCGGGCGAGACCCGCGCGCCGCCCGGCCCGGCGACCGCGACCAGCGAGGCATCGGTCAGCCAGACGCCCCGCCGCCGCAGCCGCTCGAGCAGGGCGAGCTTGGCGGCGAGCCGCGCCTCCGCCGCCGGATAGGCCGCGCGGGTCGGCGCGGTGCTGCCCTCGGCGCCTGCAAGCAGGCCCCAGTATTGCGGCGTCCCCGCATTGCGCGGCACGTCGGGCGCCAGCGAGGGCTCGCCATAGGCCGGGCAGTAGAGATGCCGGACGAAGCCAGCCCGCATCGGCCAGCCCGGCGCCGGCAGCAGCGGCGCCGCCAACTCCGCCGCCGTGCCCGCCATGTGGCTCTCGGCCAGCAGCAGCAGGCGGAGGCGCTCCGGCCGCCAGGCCTGGCGCCAGGCCTCGACGGCGACGGCAACTTCCGGCGGCTCCAGCCCTTGACCCTCCCATTGTGGGAACCCCCATATCCCCGCCATGCCCGAAGCGCCCCTTTCCACCGACTCCGACGCCCGTCCCGACAGGACCCCGGCCATGGGCCGGCAGGAGCTTCGTTTTCCTGGCCAGGAAGACGCCGCAGGGGCGGAAAAGACCCGCGGGCCTGCACCGCAGACCCTCAGCCTGCCCATCGGCGGCATGAGCTGCGCCACCTGTGCCAAGCGCGTCGAGCGGGCGCTCGGCCGCGTAGCTGGCATCGCCTCCGCCCGGGTCAACCTGGCGACGGAGCGCGCCGCCATCGAGGGCACGGCGCCGCTGGCGACGCTGATCGAGGCCGTTGGCAAGGCCGGCTATGCGGTGCCGGAGGGGCGCTTCGAGCTCGGCATCGCCGGCATGACCTGCGCAACCTGCGCCGGGCGGGTGGAACGCGCGCTCCGCCGCCTCCCCGGCGTGCTGGAGGCGCAGGTGAACCTAGCCTCGGAGCGCGCCTCGGTCCGCGCCGTCGCCGGCACCGAGGAGGCGGCGCTGGCCGAGGCCATCCGCCGCGCCGGCTATTCGCTGCGCGACAGCGCCCCCGAGGCCCGCGCCGCCGAGGGCGGGCGGGAGCGGCGGGACCTGCTGCTGGCCGCGCTGCTGAGCCTGCCCTTCCTCCTCGGCATGATCGGCATGGGTTTCGGCCAGGACTGGATGCCGGGCGGCTGGGTGCAGCTGGCGCTGGCCGCGCCGGTGCAATTCTGGCTCGGTGCCCGCTTCTACCGGGCGGGATGGGCGGCGCTCCGGGCCGGGACGGGCAATATGGACCTGCTGGTGGCGCTCGGCACCAGCGCGGCCTTCGGCCTGTCGCTCTGGGGGCTGCTGCGCGGCTGGCACCACCTCTATTTCGAGGCGAGCGCGGTCGTCATCCTCTTCATCCTTCTCGGCAAGTACCTGGAGGCCCGCGCCCGCCGCGCGACCGGGGCCGCGATCGAGGCGCTGCTCGCGCTCCGCCCCCGCACCGCCCGCCGCCTCGCCGATGGCGTCGAGGAGGAGGTGCCGGCGGCGTCGCTCGCGGTCGGCGACCGCGTCGTGGTCCGCCCCGGCGAGCGCATCCCGGCCGATGGGCGAGTCGAGGAGGGCGAGGCGGGCATCGACGAAAGCGCCCTCACCGGCGAGAGCCGCGCAGTCGCCCGCGGCCCCGGCGATGCGGTCGCCACCGGCACCATCGCCCTTGACGGCAGGCTGGTGGTGGAGGTCCGCGCGGTCGGCGCCGAGACCGTGCTGGCCCGCACCGCCGCCCTGGTCGCCGCCGCCCAGGCAAGCCGCGCCCCGGTGCAGCGGCTGGTGGACCGGGTGAGCGCCGTCTTCGTCCCGGTCGTCGCCGGCATCGCCGCGCTGACCCTGATCGGCTGGCTGCTCGCCGGCGCCGGGGCGGAGGCCGCGGTGCTGCATGCCGTCGCTGTGCTGGTCATCGCCTGCCCCTGCGCCCTCGGCCTCGCAACGCCCGCCGCCATCATGGCGGGGACGGGGGCGGCGGCGCGGGCCGGCATCCTCATCCGCGATGCGGAGGCAATCGAGCGCGCGGGCGCCATCACCCTCGTCGCCTTCGACAAGACCGGCACGCTGACCGAGGGCCGCCCGCGCCTCGCCGCCATCGCCACCGCGCCCGGCGTGACGGAGGCGGAGGCGCTGCGCCTGGCCGGCGCCCTGCAGGCCGGCAGCGAGCACCCGCTCGCCCGCGCCGTGCTGGACCGCGCCAGGCCGGACCTGCCCCCGGTCACCGGCTTCCGCGCCCTGCCTGGCCGCGGCGTCGCCGGCACGGTGGAGGGCCGCGCCCTGCTGTTCGGCAGCCCGCGCCTGCTGGGCGAGAGCGGCGCCGATCCGGCCGGCCTTGCCGCGCCCGCGACGATGACGCCCGCCTGGCTGATCGAGGAGGGGCGCGTCCTCGCCCTGCTCGCCTTCGAGGACACCGAGCGGCCACACGCCGCCGAGGCCGTCGCCAGCCTCGCGCGGATGGGACAGAAGGCCGCGATGCTGAGCGGCGACAGCCCCGAGGTCGCGGCCGCCGTCGCCGCCCGCCTCGGCATCGCGGACGTCGCCGCCGGCCTGCTCCCCGCCGACAAGGCCGGGCGCGTCGCCGCCTGGCGTGCGGCGGGCGAGCGGGTCGCCATGGTCGGCGACGGGGTGAACGACGCGCCGGCGCTCGCCGCCGCCGATCTCGGCATCGCCATGGGCTCCGGCACCGACATCGCCGTCCAGGCCGCCGGCATCACCCTGCTGCGGCCGGACCCGGCCCTGGTGCCCGCCGCGCTCGCGGTGACGCGGCGGACGCTCCGGACCATCCGGCAGAATCTCGGCTGGGCCTTCGGCTACAACCTGATCGGCCTGCCGCTGGCGGCCTTCGGCCTGCTCTCGCCCCTGCTGGCCGGGGCGGCGATGGCCCTCTCCTCCGTCTCGGTCCTAGCCAATGCCCTGCGGCTTGCGAGGTGGAAGCCATGATCAGCATCGGCGAGGCCGCCCGCGCCTCCGGCGTCTCGGAGAAGATGATCCGCCATTACGAGGCGATCGGCCTCCTCCGCCCCGCCCGCGAGGCCAATGGCTACCGCCGCTACGGCGAGGCCGATATCGCCGTGCTGCGCTTCATCCGCCATGCCCGCGACCTCGCCTTCCCGCTCGAGGAGGTGCGGCGCCTGCTCGGCCTCTGGCAGGATCGCGGCCGGGCCAGCGGCGAGGTGCGGTCCATCGCCCTCGCCCATGTCGCCGCCCTGGAGGAGAAGGCCGAGAGCCTCCGCCGCATGGCCGAGAGCCTCCGTCACCTGGCCGCCCATTGCCATGGCGATGCGCGGCCCGATTGCCCCATCCTGGATGGGCTGGAAGGAAAAACCCCATGATCACCCTCCATGTCGAAGGCATGAGCTGCGGCCATTGCGTCCGCGCCGTGACCGAGGCCATCCGCACCCTCGACCCCAAGGCCGAGGTCGCCGTCGACCTCGCTGCCGGCACCGTCCGGGCGGAGACCGGGGCGGCGCCGGCCGCCATCGCCGCCGCGGTGGAGGACGAGGGCTACAAGGTCACAGGCACCGCTTGACCTGGGCGCTTGACCTCTGGGGCCGGGCAGGGGATCAACCGCGTCATGCAGCGCGTCTTCTCCGGCATTCAGCCCTCCGGCATCCCGACCCTCGGCAACTACCTGGGCGCCATCCGCAACTGGGTGCCGCTGCAGGACACGCACGACGCGATCTATTGCGTCGTCGATCTGCATGCCATCACCCAGCCCTTCGACCCGAAGACGCTGACGGTGCAGACGCGGGAGATGGCGGCGGCGCTGATCGCCTGCGGGCTCGACCCGAAGCGCTGCACCCTCTTCGTCCAGAGCCATGTGCATGCGCATGCGCGGCTCGCCTGGGTGTTCAACTGCGTCGCCCGGCTCGGCTGGCTGAACCGGATGACGCAGTTCAAGGACAAGGCCGGCAAGGACCGCGAGGCGGCCTCCTCCGGCCTCTATGTCTATCCGAACCTGATGGCCGCCGACATCCTGGCCTACAAGGCGACCCTCGTGCCGGTCGGCGACGACCAGAAGCAGCATCTCGAGCTCGCCAACGACATCGCCGAGAAGTTCAACCACGACTTCGGCGCCGAGGACTTCTTCCCGCGCATCGAGCCGCTGATCCAGGGCGTCGCCGCCCGCGTCATGTCGCTCCGCGACGGCACGAAGAAGATGTCCAAGTCGGACCCCTCCGACCAGTCGCGCATCAACCTCACCGACGATGCGGATGCCATCGCCCTCAAGATCCGTCGCGCCCGCACCGACCCGGAGCCGCTGCCCGAGGCGGTGGCCGGGCTCGAGGGCCGGGCCGAGGCGCGCAACCTGGTCGGCATCCTCGCCGCCGTCACCGGCACCACGCCCGACGGCGTGCTGCGCGAGCATGGGGGCAAGGGCTTCGGCGCCTTCAAGGAGGTGCTGGCCGAGGCGTTGGTCGCCCATCTCGCCCCGATCCAGGCCGAGATGCGCCGCCTGTTGGACGACCCGGCGGCGGTGGACGCGGCGCTGCGGCTCGGCGCCGAGAGGGCGGCCGCCATCGCCGACCCGATCGTCACCGAGGCGGAGCGGATCGTCGGCTTCCTCCCGCGCTGACACCAGCTCCCCTTCGGTGCCAACCTATCGGCAGCGGAGGGTCGCCCCGAAGCAGCCGATCACGGCCTCGGCGGAGCCGCTCCATGCGATGGGTCCCATCAGTGGGACTTGGTGTCATCCGCCGCCATGACTGCTTCCGCGATTTTGCCCATCGTGGTCCAGTCCACCGCATCGCCATACCTGTCCTCGATGTCGCAGAACAGGCGGTCCAGGTAGTTCATGTACAGCCGGTTCACCCCGTCGGAATGAACATGGCCCGGGACGAACTGCGTGATGTGAGCCTTGATGGCAAGGATGCCGTGAGCATCCAGGATCTCGAAGGCACGTTCCGGTGCAGTGGTCGCCTGGAAGTTGCTGCTGAAATGCAGCAAGCCTTCGACCATCCGTTCGGGGTAGATCAGGCTCGCCCCGGCCACGCCAAATCCCTCCGCCAATGTCGCCTCCGGACCGACCGGAGATCGGAGGTCCCGGCCGGATGCGACCCACTGGATGCCGACATCCACGCAGGCGCGGCGTAGGGCTGGAGGCAGGTTCCACCCTGGCGGCTGGAAGCCGCGCGACCAAACCAGCCCGCTCTCCTCGAAAATAGTGACGGCTTCCCGCATCATGGCCGTACAGGTGGCAACATCCTGCTCCTGGAACTCGACCGCAATGCGTTTTCCGCGATGGATGTGGTGCAGGCCATGCACCGCCACCTCGGTGCGCGGCATGGCGTTCAGGAAGGCCACAAGCTCTGGGTGGCGCCGGAGGTCCATGCTGCCCTTCGGCAGAATAGGCGCCAGATAGATGCGGTCGCACAGCCACGGCACATGGCGGAGCGGGCTGCGAGGGACTGGCGTCGTCTCGCGCCAGTCTGGCGTGGTGAACAGGGTGATGTGCAGCTTGGGATGCCGCTGCAATAACCACAGTAGCCGGCCAAGGCCGCCTTTTTCAAGTGCGCCACCGGCTTCGAACGGCTTTTTGGAGATGCCTGGGAAGATATCATCGACCGTGAGCACCACGGCGCCACGATGCCTGGAGCTGTAACTGCGGATCGGTCCCGGCGATGGTTTGGCTTGGGTCATGCGGTTTTGTTTCACAAACAGACTAATGCGACATTAATCGTCAGCCACCCTTCCTGCCAAGCTCCGTCGGTCCCAGCCTATCGACGGGCGGAGGGCTGCCCCAAGGCAGCCAGCCGCGGCCACGGCGGCGCCATTTCGCTCCAGGGGGTCGGCCAGTGGGGACCTGCATGACGTGCTGGCTCCAAAGGCCTTTCGGCCTTTGGCGGGAGGAGATTGCGGATGGCAGGACCCTGCCCAACGGATCGGCTCGATGTGACCCTGCCCCCGAGCCCAACCCATGCTAGACGCCCGCGCATGACCAAGCCCGCCCGCCGCACCCTGCTCGTCGCCCTCGCCCTCCTGCCGCTCGCCCGCGCCGAGGCGCAGACCGCGCCGATCGAGCGACTCAACGCCGCCCTGCTCGAGGTGATGAGGAACGCCCAGGCGCTCGGCGTCCGCGGGCGGGAGCAGCGGCTGCGGCCGGTGATGGAGCAGGTCTTCAACCTCCCCGCCATGACGCGCATCGCCGTCGGCCCGCCCTGGACGACCTATGCCCCGGCCGACCAGCAGGCCCTCGTCGCCGCCTTCACTGACTGGTCCGTCGCCACCTATGCCAGCCGCTTCGACGGCTATGGCGGCGAGAGCTTTGAGATCCAGGGCAGCACCCCGCGCCCGAATGGCGACGTGCTGGTCAACACCCGCATCGTCAGGCCGAATGATGCGCCGGTGCAGATCAACTACCTGCTGCGCGAGGGCCGCATCGTCGATGTCTACCTGACCGGCACGATTAGCGAGCTGGCCAGCCGCCGCTCGGAATTCGCCGGGCTCCTGCGCGAGGGCGGGCCGCAGCGGCTGGTGGCGGAGCTCCGCCGCCGCACCGCCGAGGCCCTGCGCGGCTGATCACAGCCCCGGCGCGTAGCCCACCGCCTGGTTGAGCCGCGACCGCGCCCGGCCGAGCTGCACCGTGGCCCGCGCCTCGGCCCCGGCCGCCTCGAGCTGGAGCTGCCGCACCCGGTAGAGGTCGAAGATCCCCGTCTCGCCGGCGCGGAAGGCACGGCGGGCGGTGTCGAGCTGCTGGTTGGCGACGGAGAGCCGCCCGCGCGCGATCCGCACCGCCTCCTCCGCCGCGCGCAGCGCCTGCTCGGCCGCCAGCACCGCGGCGCCCACCAGCCGCCGCTGCTGCGCCAGCACCGCCGTCGCGCGCGTGATATCGGCCTCCGCCGCCGCGCGGCGGGGAGCGTTGCGTGCCTCGGTCGCCAGCGGCACGCGGAGGCGGAGGCCGAGCGAGACGCCCTGCTCCGTCACGTTGCCGTTCTGGCTCTGGCCGAAGACGCCGAGTTCCGGATTGTCGCGCTGCGTCGCCGCCACCAGCCGCGCCTGCGCCTCGGCGCTGGCGAGCGTTGCCTCGGCCGCGGCCAGCAGCGGGTGGCGGGCGGCGCGCGGCGCCGGCGGCTCCGGCGGCAGGTCGGGCTCCGCCCCGCCGGTCAGCGTGGCGTAGGTGGCCCGCGCCGCGACCAGCGCGGCCTCCGCATCGGCCAGCGCCAGCTCCGCCGCCAGCGTCTCGTTCTGGGCGAGCAGGCTGTCGGAGGGCGGGATGTCGCCGAACTCCGCCCGCCTGGCCACGTCGCGGGCGATGTCGCGCGCCGTCGCCAGCCGCTCGCGGGCGAGGCCACGCTCGCGCGCGGCCAGCACCGCGTTCCACCAGTACTCGCGCAGCAGCCCGGCGATCTCGAGCCGGCGCTGGGCGAGCTGGCCATCCACCTCGGCCACGCCCGCCGTCACGACATTGCCGAGGGCGCTGCGCTGGCCCGGCAGCCAGAGCGGGGCGCCAACCTCGAGGTCGAATTGCAGCGCCTCGCGCGGCCCGCGGGTATCCGTGCGCCAGGCGCCGCTGACGGCCGGCGAGCCGGCGATGGGCGAGCGCACCGTGGCGCTCCGCGCCGCGACGGCCCCGCGCTGGGCGGCCAGCCCGCGGCTCGCCGCATCGAGGGAGACCGCCTGGTCGAGATGCCGGGCAAGGGGCGACTCGCCCTGCGCCCGGGCTGGAGGCGGCGCCAGCAGGAGGGCGAGCAGAAGCAGGATCGGGCGCATCGGCGGCATCACTCCGCGGGCACCGTCTTGGCGCCGGGCGCAGGCGCCACCTCGGCCGCGGCCTTCGGCAGGGCGAAGCGCGCATAGAGGATCGGCAGCAGCACCAGCGTCAGCACCGTCGCCGTCACCAGGCCGCCGATGACCACCACGGCGAGCGGCCGCTGGATCTCCGCCCCCGGTCCGGTGGCGAAGAGGAAGGGCACCAGGCCGAAGGCGGCGATGGTCGCCGTCAGAATCACCGGCGTCATCCGCCGCCGCGCCCCCTCCATCACCGCCTCGCGCAGCCCGAGCCCCTCCTCCGCGTAGAGCCGGTTGATGTAGGAGACGAGCACCACGCCGTTCAGCACGGCGATGCCGATCAGCGCGATGAAGCCGACCGAGGCGGGCACCGAGAGGAACTCGCCCGAGAGCCAGAGCGCGACGACGCCGCCGATCGCCGCGAAGGGCACGTTGCAGAAGACCAGCGCCGCCTGCCGCGCCGAGCCGAAGGTGAAGTAGAGCAGCAGGAAGATCATGCCGAGCGCGATGGGCACCACGATCGCCAGCCGCGCCGAGGCGCGCTGCTGGTTCTCGAACTGCCCGCCCCATTCCATGCGGTAGCCCGGCGGCAGCTCCACCCGCTGCGCCACCGCCGCCTGCGCCTCGGCGACGAAGCCGACCAGGTCCCGCCCGCGGACATTGGCGAGTACGGTCGCATAGCGCTGCGTGCCCTCGCGGATGACCTGGATCGGCCCCTCCTCCTCGGTGATGCGGGCCACCTGCGAGAGCGCCACGGTCCGCCCGCCTGGCAGGGCGAGCACCAGCCTCTGCAGGTCGGTCGCCGAGCGGCGGAGGCTCCCCTCGCCGCGCAGCATTAGCGGGATGCGCCGCTCCTGCTCCAGCACCAGCCCCATGTCGCGGCCATCGACCCAGACGCGCAGCGCCTGCTGCACGTCCCGCACGTTGAGGCCGAGGCGGCCGGCGGCGAAGCGGTCGATCTCGACGCGGAGGTACTTCATGCCCTCGTTGCGCAGTGCGAAGACCTCGGACGAGCCCTGCACGCCCTTCACCGCCTCCTCCACCTGGCGGGCGATCTTGTTCAGCTCGCCGATGGAGTAGCCGAAGACCTTCACCACCACGTCGCCGCGAGCGCCGATGATCATCTCCTGCACCCGCATGTCGATCGGCTGGTTGACGGCGTAGGAGATGCCGGGGAAGGCATCGAGCACCTTGCGCACCTCGTCGATGACGAAGTCCCGGTTCTTCCTGTCGCGCCACTTCTCGCGCGGGGCGATGGTGAGGAAGAGGTCGCTGTCGTTCAGCCCGACCGGGTCAATGCCGAGCTCGTCGGCGCCGGCGCGGCCCATGATGCCGCGCACCTCCGGCACGCGCTGCATGATCTCGCGCTGGAGCAGCAGGTCGCTCTCCGCCGCCTGCTCGACATTGATGGTCGGGTGCTTGCGCAGCGTGATGACGGGCGTGCCCTCGTCCATCACCGGCATGAAGGTGGAGCCGATGCGGCCGAACAGGAACACCGCGAGGCCGAGCCCGGCCAGCGCTGCCCCGCCCACCTTCAGCGGGTTGCGCATGCTCCAGGCGAGGAAGGGGTCGTAGACCGCGTGCAGGCGGCGGACCAGCCAGGGCTCCTTCCCATGCCCGCCCGCCTTCAGCAGCGAGGCCGCCATCGCCGGCACCACGGTGAGCGAGAGCAGCAGCGCGGCGCAGAGGGCGAAGATGATGGTCAGCGCCACCGGGCCGAAGAGCCGCCCCTCCAGCCCCTGCAACGAGAGCAGGGGGACGAAGACGGTGACGATGATGACGACGCCCGAGACCAGCGGCACCGCGACCTCGCGCACCGCCTCGAGCGTCGCCTGCGCCCGCGCCTTGAAGCCCGGCTTGCCCTCCATGCCGGCCAGCCGGTGCGCCACGTTCTCCACCACCACCACGGCGCAGTCGACGAGGAGGCCGATGGCGATGGCGAGCCCGCCGAGCGACATGATGTTGGCCGAGAGCCCGTAGAGCGACATCACCCCGAAGGTCGCCAGCACCGAGAGCGGCAAGGCGAGGGAGACGACGAGCGCCGCGCGGAGATTGCCGAGGAAGAGGATCAGCAGCACGGTGACGAGGGCGATCGCCTCCAGCAGCACCTTCTGCACCGTCCAGACCGCCTTCTCGATCAGGTCGTTGCGGTCGTAGAAGACGCTGATCTTCACCCCCTCCGGCAGGGTCTTCTGGATCTCGGCGAGCTTCGCCTGCACGCCGTTGACGACGGTGCGGGCATTCGCCCCGCGCAGGCCGAGCACGATGCCCCAGACCGCCTCGCCCTCGCCGTTGCGGGTGACGACGCCGTTGCGGGCCAGCGCCCCGAAGCGGACATCGGCGATGTCGCCGACGCGCACCACGCCCGTCGGATGGGAAACGACGACGATGGCGCGGATATCATCGAGCGTGCGGATGCGGCCCTCGGCGCGCACCAGCAGCGCTTCCTCGCCGTCCTGCACGCGGCCGGCGCCGTCGTTGCGGTTGTTCTGGCCGAGCGCCTCGGCCAGCATCGCGCTGGTGATGCCGCGCGCGGCCATCGCCGCCGGATCCGGCGCCACCTCATAGGTGCGCACATGGCCGCCGAGGGTGTTGACGTCGGCGACGCCCGGCAGGCCGCGCAGCTGCGGCCGGATCGTCCAGTCGAGCAGCGTGCGCCGCTGCATGGGCGAGAGCGTGCCGCCCTCCAGCGTGAACATCAGCATCTCGCCGAGCGGCGTCACCACCGGGGCGAGGCCGCCCGAGACCCCGTCCGGCAGCTCCTTCTCGAGGTCGTCGAGGCGCTGGTCCACCTGCGTCCGCGCCCAGTAGATGTCGGTGCCCGGCGCGAATTCGAAGGTCATCAGCGCCGTCGCGTAGCGCGTGACGGAGCGGATGTTGACGAGGTTGGGGATGCCCTTCATCGCCAGCTCGACCGGGTTGGTCACCTGGGTCTCGAGCTCCTCCGGCGGCAGGCCGGGCGCCTGCATGGCGATCAGCACCTGGGTCGGCGAGACGTCGGGGAAGGCGTCGATCGGCAGCTTGCGATAGGCATTCACCCCCCAGGCGATCAGCCCGAGCGTGGCGAGCGCGACGATCAACCGCTGGCGAAGCGCCAGCGCCACTAAGCCCATCAGCATGGCCCGGTCAGCCCCCGTAGATCTCGGTGAGTTCGGCGAGCAGCGAGAGGATGCCGCGCGTCGCCACCTGGTCGTCGGTGGTGAGGCTGGCACGGATCGAGACGGTGCTCCCCGTCTCAGCGATCACCACCACCGGCCGGGCGCGGAAGCCATGCGCGCTGCGGACGAAGACCCAGGACTGCCCGGCATGGCGCACCACGGCGCCGGAGGGCAGGCGCCATTGCGGCGTGCCATTGGGCCGAAGGGCGACGCTTGCCGTCACCACCTGGCCGGGCCGGAGCGCCTCCGCCCCGTCCGAGACCTCGACCACGGCGGCGAGGGACTGCGTTGCGGCATCGACCGCGCGGCCGAGCCGCACCACCTCACCCTGTGCCGGCGTGCCCGGCACGCCGACCCGGGTGCCGGGGGTGATGGCATTCGCCTGCGACAGCGGCATCTGCAGGGTGATCCAGAGCGGGTCGAGCTGGGCGATGCTGAAGAGCGGCGCGGCTGCAGCGATGCGCTCGCCGGCCGTTGCCCGCACCTCGAGCACCACGCCCTCCGCCGGCGCGCTGACGGTGAGGGCGGGGATCATGCGGCGGCCGTCGCGGAGCACCTTGACGTCCGCCTCGGCCATGCCGAGCAGGGCGAGCATCTGCTCGCGCTCCTGCAGCGTCGTCCGGGCATAGTCGTAGTCGGCGCGGGTGGTCAGCAGGCGGCGCTCGGCAATGATGCGCTCGCGGTGCATCTGCTCGTCGCGCCGCAGCTTCTCGGCCGCCAGCTTCTCGGCCGAGAGGGCCTGGAGATAGGTGCGCTGCGCCTCCAGCAGGTCGGTGCTGCGCAACCGGGCGATGGGCTGGCCCTGCTTCACCAGCTCGTTCGGGGCGACCAGGATCGCCTCCACCAGGCCGGCGGCCGGGGCGGCGACGACGCGGAGCTGCTGCGGCGGCACGCTGACGGTGCCGGGCAGCACCGTCTGGGTCGTGCCCGCCTCGGGCTCGACGCGCACCACCTCGATGCCGGCGGCGCGGTACTGCCGCTCGTCGATCGGGATCTGCACCTCGTGCGAGGTGGCCTCGGCGCCGCGGGCCGCGGGCGGGACAAGCAGAGGGAGCAGCATGGCACACGCAAGCAAGGGCGCGCCGAAACGAATTCGCACGTAAAGCCTCCGGATGGGTCGGGAGGCGCATGGCTCAGCGCCCTCATATGCGGCAGCCGCGTACGCGGTAGCGCATCGGCTCAACAGGTCCTCATATACGGGAGGACGTGCCACTTTGGCAGTGGTCTACAGCGCCGGCCGACCTGGCGGAAGATGGACAAACCGTAAGTTTTTTCAATCCCTGGCCGCATCGGCCCGGATCACGCCCGCGCGAAGGAGGTAACAGATGATCATCCTCGTCACCGGAGCCACTGCCGGTTTCGGCCTTGCCATCGCCCGCCGCTTCGCGGCCGACGGCGCCCGCATCATCGCCGTGGGGCGCCGGCAGGAACGGCTGGAGGCGCTGGCCGCCGAGCTGCCCGGCCAGGTCCTGCCGCTGGCCCTCGACGTCGCTGACCGCGCGGCGGTGGCGGCGGCGATCGGGGGCCTGCCTGCCGAATGGTCCGCCATCGACCTGCTGGTGAACAATGCCGGCCTCGCCCGCGGCCTCGCCCCGGCACAGGAGGCCTCGCTCGACGACTGGGAGTCGATGGTCGACACCAATGTGAAGGGGCTGATGTACCTCACCCATGCCGTGCTGCCGGGGATGGTGGCGCGCAATGCCGGGCACGTCCTCAACATCGGCTCGACGGCGGCCGAATGGCCCTATCCCGGCGGCAATGTCTATGGCGCGACCAAGGCCTTCGTCCGGCAGTTCAGCTACAACCTCCGCGCCGACCTGCACGGGACCAAGGTGCGGGTGACGGATATCGAGCCGGGCCTCGTCGGCGGGACGGAGTTCTCGACCGTCCGCTTCGGCGGCGATGCGGAGAAGGCGGCCGGCATCTATGCCGGGACCGACCCGCTGACGCCGGAGGACATCGCCGAGACGGTGCACTGGGTGGCCACGCGCCCGGCGCGGGTGAACGTCAACCTGCTGCAGGTGATGCCGGTGGTGCAGAGCTTCGGCCCGCTCCGCGTCCACAAGGAATAGTCAGGAGGGTTGGAGCGGTGCCATCCGCCGCTCCGCCCAGACCCAGGCCAGCAGGCCCGGCAGGAAGACGATGAGGTCCCTGAGGCGGCGGGCGATGGCGAGCGCCGCCGCCGCCTCCGCCGGCAGGCCGAGCAGCAGGCCGAGGCCGAGGAACCCGGCCTCCTGCAAGCCGAGCGCGCCGGGGACGAGGAAGGCCGCCGAGGACAGCGCCTGGATCATCGCCTCGATCGCCACCGCCTCGGCAACGGAGACCGGATGGCCGAGGGCGGCAAGGGCGATCCAGATCTCGAGCGAGCCCGCCAGCCACCCGGCAAGCTGCCAAAGGAAGCACCCCGCAATTGCCCCACGCACCCGCCAGAGCCGCCGCGTCATGCGGTCGATCCGCGCCGAATGCGCCGCGATCCCCGGGAAGCGCCCCGCCGCCACCCCGTTCAGCAGCCGGGCGAGGCGCGACAGCACATCCGCCCGCTGCGCCAGGATGAAGCCGCCCGCCATCGCCACCCCGGCCAGCAGCCCGAGCGCGATGGCGCCCCAGCCGATCCCCGCCCCGGCCCAGGCCAGCAGCGCCAGGCCGAGCAGCGCAAAGCCGAGCTGGCTGAGGATGGAGATGGCCATGTCCACCATCAGGCTCGCCGCCGCCGGCGCCACGGCCACGCCCTCGCCCCGCAGCAGCCGGTAGGAGGCGATCTCGCCCCCGATCCGCGCCACCGGCAGCAGGCCGTTGACCGACTCGCGGATCCACACATTGGCCGTCATCGCCCCGAGGCCCGGCCGCCGCGCCCGCGGCAGCAGCAGCCGCCAGGCATGGCCGTTGAGCGCCATGGACGGGATATGGGCGAGCGCCGCTAGCACCAGCCCGAAGCCCGCCGTCGCCAGCAGCCCGCCGACCTCGCCGAGGTCCTGCTGCCCGATCAGCAGCAGCGCCCCGGCCAGCCCGCCGAGCGCCAGCAGCAGCCCGAGCCGGTTCACGCCAGCATCGCCGAATAGCCGCCGCTCGGCAGGCCGGCGCAGGCGGCGCGTACCCTGGGGTCGACCAGCGCCGCCAGCTCCTCCGCATAGCGATAGCCCGGCGCCGCGCCGGGGAAGCCGCCCGCAGTGGCCGGATGGCAATAGAGCTCCGTCACCCCCGGCGGCAGCCGCCCCAGCGCCTCGGCCAGCCGGTCCGCCGTGAAGGCGCCGGTCCAGGCGAGGCCGACCATGCGGTCCGGCGCCCGCAGCCCATGCCGCGCCGCCAGCCGCCGGAGCCAGAGGATCAGCGGCGCCAGGGCACGGGCCGTCCCCGGCTCATGGGGGATGCGGACCGCGCGGATCCCCATGCGCGCCGCCTCGGCGAAGGCAACGGCCGCTATGACCGGGTGCAGGTGGTAGTGCTTGTGCGCATTGAGATGGTCGCAGGCCAGCCCCGTCGCCCGGAAGGCCGCGCATTGCGCCGCGACCTCCGCCCGGAGCTGCTCCCGCGCCGCGCGGGAGGCCGCCAGCGTCAGCCCAAGCCCCACCATGTCGTCGCGGAACCGGCCATTCGCCTGGACGAGGGCCGGGATGCGCTCCGGCGGCAGGGTCGGCGTGCCATCGGTCAGCGTCAGGTGCAGCCCGACGGCCAGCCGCGGGTTGCGCCGCGCGACCTCCACCCCCTCGGCCGCCGCCGGCTCGCCCACCATGAGGCTGGCCGCCGTCAGCACGCCCTCGCGGTGCGCCTGCTCGACCGCGGCGTTGACCGGCGCGGCGAGGCCGAGATCATCGGCATTGAAGATGAGGCGAGGGGTCATGGCAGGCCCCGGGCACAGGGCCCGGGGCGTTCCGGCTCAGGCGGCCTTCTGCTGCTCCCCGGCCGTCTTCCGCTCGCGGAGGAAGTGGAAAAACTCCACCCCCTCGCGCAGCCGCCGCACCAGCATCTGCCGGTCGCGGATCATCTCGCCGCAGATCGAGGCGATCTTCGGCGCGCGGAAATAGAACTTCCGGTAGAACTCCTCCACGCCGTTGAAGATCTCGGTGTGGCTGAGATGCGGGTAGGCCAGCGGCGCGATCTGCACGCCATGCGCGTCCACGTACTCGGTGTGCGCCGTGTCGAGCCAGCCCTCCTTCTGCGCCTGGTCGAAGAGGAAGGTGCCGGGATAGGGCGCCGCCAACGAGACCTGAAGGGTATGCGGGTTGGTCTCGATGGCGAAGCGGATGGTCTCGCGGATGGTCTCCGTCGTCTCGCCCGGCAGGCCGAGGATGAAGGTGCCGTGGATCATGATGCCGAGCTCGTGACAGTCCTTGGTAAACCGCCGGGCGACGTCGATCCGCATGCCCTTCTTGATGTTGTGCAAGATCTGCTGGTTGCCGCTCTCATAGCCGACCAGCAGCAGGCGCAGCCCGCCATCCTTCAGCACCTTCAGCGTCTCGCGCGGCACATTGGCCTTGGCGTTGCAGGACCAGGTGACGCCGAGCTTGCCCATCTCGCGCGCAATGGCCTCGGCGCGCGGCAGGTCGTCGGTGAAGGTGTCGTCGTCGAAGAAGATTTCTTTGAGCCCCGGGAAATTGTCCCGGATGTAGCGAATCTCCTCGATGACGTTGCCGACGCTCCGCGTGCGGTAGCGGTGCCCGCCGACCGTCTGCGGCCAGAGGCAGAAGGTGCAGCGGCTCTTGCAGCCCCGGCCCGTATAGATCGAGACATAGGGGTGCTTCAGGTAGCCGATGAAGTACTTCTTGTAGTCGAGGTCGCGCTTGTAGACCGGCGAGACGAAGGGCAGGCTGTCCATGTCCTCGAGCACCGGCCGGTCGGCGTTATGGACCAGCACGCCCTCCCGGTTGCGCCAGGACAGCCCCTTGATGGAGCCCCAGTCGCGGCCCTCGGCGACCTCCTTCACGGTGAAGTCGAACTCGTTGCGGGCCACGAAATCGACCACCGGCGCGTCGCGCAGGCTCTCCTCGGCCTGGACGGCGACCTTGGCGCCGATCAGCCCGACCTTGAGGTTCGGGTTCTCCGCCTTCAGCCGCTCCGCCACCTTCACGTCGGAGCTGAAGGAGGGTGTCGAGGTGTGCAGCACGACCAGGTCGTGGTCGCGCGCCATCGGCGCCACATCGGCCAGGCCCTGCCGGTGCGGCGGGGCGTCGACCAGCTTGGAGCCCTCGACCAGCGCGGCCGGCTGGGCCAGCCAGGTCGGGAACCAGAAGCTCTTGATCTCCCGCCGCGCCTGGTAGCGCGAGCCGGCGCCGCCATCGAACCCATCGAAGGAGGGCGCCTGAAGGAACAGGGTGCGCATCATCGCCGGCATCAATCCCCAACCCGCGCCTCGGCCATGCGGCCGTCGCGGTCCATCCGATATCGCTGGCCCTGCCACGTCACCGTGCCACGGGCAAGCCCAAGCCCCCATATACCGAAGGAGATGAGATCGCGCAGCGGCAGAAGTGCCACGCGGCTCATGCGCCAGGGGCGCCCCAGCACCCGGTCTACCGTGAGGGCGAGGCCGAGCCGCGCCGCCAGCGCCACCCCGAGCACCAGAAAGCCCCGCGGCGCCGCCAGCGCCGCCAGCAGCCCGGGCACCAGCGGGTAGGTCAGCCCGATCCCCCAATAGCCCCGCGGGTCGAGCAGCCGCAGCGTCCGCGCCCAGCGCAGCTCATGCGCGAGCAGGGCCCCGAGGCTCGGCTCCGCCTGCACATGCAGCGGCAGCACCGGCGCCACCACCACCCTGAGACCGAGGCCGCGCACGGCCGCGCCGAGCGCATGGTCGTCCGCCAGCAGCCCGGCGAGCGCCTGGAAGCCGCCGATCCGTTCCAAGGTCTCCGCCCGGAGCGCCATGGTGGCGCCGTAGCAGCCATTGGCCCGGCCCATGGCCTCGCCCAGCGCCGCATTGGGCAGGAATTGCCAGTCGATCCCCAAGCCGCCGAGGCGCGACCAGAGGCCCGGCTCCGCCGGCTCGCCCTGATAGAGGCAGGTGACGAGCCCGACCGAGGGGTCGGCCAGCGGCGCCGTCACCGCCGTCAGCCAGCGCGGCGGGACGCGCATATCGGCATCGGCGACGACCAGCACGGGATGGGCCGCGCGCTCGGCGAGGTTGACGAGCTGGGAGACCTTGCGGTTCGGCCCATGGATCCGCGGGTCGACCACCAGCCGGGCCGGGGTCCCGGGCCGGTCCGCCATCGCCGCCTCGGCGACCGGCCCCGCGCCGTCCGCATCCTGCGGCACGGCGAAGAGCACCTCGAAGGGCGCGCCGTGCTGCTGGCCGAGCGTCGAGAGCAGGTTCTCCCGCAGCCCCGGCTCCGCCCCGTGCAGCGGCTTCAGGATGCTGGCGGGCAGCGCCGGCCCGGCCGGCGGCGTGCTGCGGCCGAGGCGATGGACGGCGCGCGCCGCCATCGCCGCCGTCGCCGCGCCGGCCAGCGCCGGGATGGCGAGGACGAGGTCAAGCACGCGCGGGATGATGCAATGCGGGGTGCCTGCCGCTCACGCTTTGGGCTAGCCTCGCCTTCCCCCTGCCGGTTGGTCCCATGCGCCGAATAATCCCCCTCCTCGTCCTGCTCCTCGCCGCCTGCGCCCAATCGGGCGACGGGCGGCAGGTCGTCGCCTCCAACAGCCGCGCCGCGACCGATGTCACCGGCCAGGCCCCGCCGGTCACGGTGACGGCGCCGATCGACCCGAGCGACCCCTATGAGGCGACCAACCGCCGCGTCCTCGACTTCAACTTCGCCGTGGACGACGCGGCCATCCGTCCCGCCGCGGTCTTCTACCGCAATTCGGTCGGCAACTGGACCCGCACGCGCATCCGCAACGTGCTGAGCAACCTGAACGAACCAGCCGTCGCCGCCAACAGCCTGCTGCAGGGGCGGCCGCTGGAATCGGCGCAGACCGTGCTGCGCTTCGTCTTCAACAGCACGGCCGGGCTCGGCGGGATGTTCGACCTTGCCCAATTCGGCGGGCCGCCGCGGCTGGAGCGGGATTTCGGCCAGACCCTCTACACCTGGGGCCTGCCCGACGGACCCTACCTGATGGTGCCGATCCTTGGCCCCTCCAACCCGCGGGAGCTGACGGGCTCCGTCGTCAACGGCTTCATGAACCCGCTCAGCTACGTCATCCCGCTCGGCGCCAATCTCGGCCGCGGCGCGGTGGAGGGGCTCGACGCCCGCGAGCGGAACATCGAGACGCTGGACGAGATCCGCAACGGCTCACTCGACTCCTATGCCCGGCTGCGCAGCCTCTGGCAGCAGCACCGCAATGCCGAGCTCGGCCGCACCAGCACCGACTCGATCGAGGTACTGGACGACCCGGGCGCCAACTAGGCCTGCCGGATCAGGTCTGCGGCCTTCTCGGCGACGCTCAGCACCGTCGCGTTAATGTTGCAGACCGGGATGTCCGGGAAGACCGAGGCATCCACCACCCGCAGCCCCTCGATGCCCCGCAGCCGCAGATGCGGGTCGAGCGGCGCCGCCGGGTCGGCGCCCATCCGCACCGTGCCGCAGGGGTGGTAGACGGTGCCGCCGGTGGCGCGGGCGAAGTCGAGCAGGTCCGCATCGCTCTCCGCCGCCCGCCCCGGCCGCGATTCCCCCTCGACGATGCTGGCCAGCGGCGCCGCCGCCATCCAGCGCCGCGCCAGCCGGATGCCACGCAGCACGCAGGCCCGGTCACTCTCCGTCGCCAGGTAGCGCGGGGCGATGCGCGGCGCCGCTTCCGGGTCGGGCGAGGCGAGGCTGACGCCGCCGCGGCTCTCCGGCCGGCACTGCCAGACGCCGATGGTCATCCCCGGCGCCGCCTCGGGCGTGCCGATGGCCAACCCCGGCCAGCGCCCCTCGCCGGGCACCTCCGCCCAGGAGAGTGGCCCGCCATTGATCTGGATGTCGGGCGCCTCCAGCCCCGGCGCCGTGCGCGCGAAGAGCGAGAACATCCCCGGCGACCAGGTCAGCACACCGGTGCCGCGCAAGGCCCAGCGCATCGCCTCGAGCGGCAGCCGCCAGCCCACGATGCGCCGGTTGGCCGACCAGCGATGCGCCGCCAGCCGGTAGCCGAGACGGACGATGTAGTGGTCCTGCAAATTGGTCCCGACCCCCGGCATGTCCCGCAGCACCGGGATGCCGAGGCCGTGCAGCGCCTCCCCCGGCCCGATCCCCGACAGCATCAGGAGCTGCGGCGAGCCGATGGCCCCGGCGGCAAGGATCACCTCCCGCCGCGCCTGCACCACCTGCTCCGCCCCACCGCGGCGGATGGCGACGCCCGCCGCCCGCCCCTCTGCGACGACGACCCGCAGCGCCAGCGCCTCGTCGATCACCTGGAGGTTCGGCCGCCCCAGCGCCGGATGGAGGTAGGCCCGCGCCGCGGAGATGCGCCGCCGCCCGTGCCGCGTCTGCTGGAACTCGGAGAAGCCCTCGCGCACCGGCCCGTTCATGTCGGGCTGCACCGGCAGGCCGATGGCTCGCGCCGCCTCGGCCAGGTGGTCGAGCAGGGGAGGGCGGTCGGCCAGCGGCTCGAGGGGCTGCGGGCCCTCGGTCCCGCGCCCCTCGCCCCCGCCGGCATAGGCCTCGTGCCGCTGGAAATAGGGCAGCAGGTCATCCCACCCCCAGCCGGTGCAGCCCTTCTGCGCCCAGAGGTCGTAGTCGGAGGGATGCCCCCGCACATGCCCGAGCCCGTTGATCGAGGAAGAACCGCCCCAGACCCGCCCGCGCGGATAGTCGAGGGCGCGGCTGCCAGTGCCCGGGTCGGGCTCCGTCCGGTAGCCCCAGGTCAGGCGCGGATGGCCGAGGATGCGCGCATAGCCCGCCGGGATGTGGATATAGGGGTGCCGGTCCCGCCCGCCCGCCTCGATCAGCGCGACGCTCGCCCGTCCGCCCTCGGAGAGCCGCGCCGCCAGCACGCAGCCCGCGCTGCCGCCGCCGACGATGACGTAGTCGAAGGGGCCCGTCATTCGGTCAGCTCCGGCCCGGTCTGCAGCCCCGTCGGCGGCTCCACCCCCCGCGCCACGGCGAGCACCAGCCGCCGCATCCAGGCATGCCCGGCATCCGCCTCGAAGCGGCGATGGAAGAGCAGCGACAGCCGCGTATGCCGCGGCGCGACGGGCGGGTCCCGCAGCACCAGCCCATGCGTTTCCGCGAGACGGACGGCGAGGCGCGAGGAGAGCGTCATGATCATCTCCGTCCGCAGCAGGATCTCCGGCACGGCGGACAGATGCGCGACCACGGCGCCGAGCCGCCGCGTATGGCCGGTCTCCGCCAGCATGTCGTCGATCGCCCCGCTGCGCGAGCCGTTCGGCGAATGCAGCAGGTGCGGCACGCTGGTGAAGCGCTCCACCGTCAGTTCTCCCTCGGCCAGCGGATGGTCCGCGCGCATCAGCGTGCAGAACCCCTCCGGCAGCAGCCGCAGCCGCGTGTAGAGGGCCGGCGGCTCCGGCAGCACGCCAACGGCCATGATGGCGGCGTCGCCCTCCAGCAGCGCCTCCCAATTCGTCCGGTCTGCATGGCTGATGGCGAGCAGCGCATGCGGCGCCTCCTCCGCCATGCGGGCGAGCAGCGGCGGCGCCAGCACGGCCTCGGCATATTCGCTGAAGGCGAGGGTGAAGACGCGCTCCGTCGTCGCCGGGTCGAAGGGCGCCTGGGCGGAGATCGCCTCGCTGATCCGGTCCAGCGCATCGGCGACCGGCCCGGCGAGGCTGAGGGCGAGCGCCGTCGGCTCCACCCCGCCCGGCCGGCGGAGGAAGAGCTCGTCCCCCAGTGCATGGCGGAGCCGCGCCAGCGCATTGGAGACCGCCGGCTGGGAGAGGTTCAGCCGCTCCGCCGCCCGGGTGACGTGGCGTTCCCGCGCGACCGCGTCGAAGACCCGCAGCAGGTTGAGGTCAAGGCTGCCGAGACCGGCCATGGACGCCCCATGTCATTCATCGGCGTGATGATGGACGTTCCGGACCTGCGTTGGAAGCATCGGCCTGCGCAGGGCACCTTCGGCCCATCGCAATCTCCAGAAGGAGACCCGCCATGCCCGAGACCCAGGCCACCACCCCCTATGCCGCCGCCCTGCTGCGCGTCTCGCAGGGGATCATGCTCCTCGCCCATGGCGCCGTGCTGAAGCTCGGCACCTTCGGCCTGGCCGGGACGATGGGCTATTTCGGCAGCATCGGCTATCCGCCCGTGCTCGGCGCCATCGTCACCTTCGCCGAGATCCTGGGCGGCCTCGCCCTCATCGCCGGCTTCGCCACCCGCTGGGTGAGCCTGGCCCTCATCCCGATCCTGCTCGGCGCCACCCTCCAGCATGCCGGCAATGGCTGGCTGTTCAACGTGACGGGCGGCGGCTGGGAGTATCCCGCCTTCTGGACGGTGACGCTGCTGGTGCAGGCCGGGCTCGGCGCCGGCGCTTGGGCGCTGGACGGCCTGCGCCCCGTGGCGAAGCGGGCGGCGCTCGCCGCCTGAGTTGCGCGCGGCGCGGGCCCGCGCTTACCTCCCCCCAACAGAACGGGGGAGGAGGGGGCCGTGCCCGCCCGCAGCATCCGCATCGGCGCCGGGGCCGGCTTCTCCGGCGACCGCATCGACCCGGCGGTCGAGCTCGCCGAGCACGGCCGCCTCGGCTACCTGGTCTTCGAATGCCTGGCCGAGCGCACCATCGCCCTCGCCCAGCTCGCCCGCCAGCGCGACCCGGAGGCGGGGTACGACAAGCTGCTGGCCGCCCGCATGCAGGCGGTGCTGCCTGCCTGCCGCCGCCAGGGCATCCGCATCATCACCAATATGGGCGCCGCCAACCCGCTCGCCGCCGCGCGCAAGGTGGCGGAGGTGGCGCGAGGCCTCGGCCTCGGCGGGCTGCGAATCGCCGCCCTGCTCGGCGACGACCTCGCCGAGGCGTTGCGCGGCACGGAGACGCCGCTGGAGGAGGGCGGCACCGTCGCCGGCCTCGGCAACCGGCTGGTCTCGGCCAATGCCTATCTCGGCGCCGGCCCGGTCGCCGAGGCGCTGGCCGGCGGCGCCGAGGTGGTGGTCACCGGCCGCGTCGCTGACCCGGCCATGTTCCTCGCCCCGATGATCCACGAATTCGGCTGGTCGATGGAGGACTGGACGCGGCTCGGCCGCGGCACGGTCGTCGGCCACCTGCTGGAATGCGCCGGGCAGGTGACGGGCGGCTACTTCGCCGACCCCGGCTTCAAGGACGTGCCCGACCTCGCCCGCCTCGGCTTCCCGCTCGCCGAGGTGACAGAGGAGGGCGACGCGCTCCTCACCAAGGTCCCCGGCAGCGGCGGCCGCGTGACGCCGGCCACCTGCAAGGAGCAGCTGCTCTACGAGGTGCATGACCCCGCGCGCTACCTGCAGCCTGACGTGGCCGCCGACTTCACCGGCGTGCGACTCGAGGCCGCCGGCGAGGATGCCGTCCGCATCACGGGCGGGGAGGGACGCGCGCGCACGGGGATGCTGAAGGTCTCCGTCGGCTGCCATGAGGGCTGGTTCGGCGAGGGGCAGATCTCCTATGCCGGGCCGGGCGCCCTCGCGCGCGGCGAGCTCGCCCGCGCGATCGTCAGCGAACGCCTGCAGCGCATCGGCCTGGAGGCGGAGGAGCTGCGCCTCGACCTCATCGGCCTCGACGCCATCCTCGGCCCCGGCCCGACGCCGCAGGAGCCGCGCGAGGTGCGCCTCCGCGTCATCGGCCGCTGTGCCAGCGCCGTGGCGGCGGAGCGGATCGGGCATGAGGTGGACAGCCTCTACCTCAACGGCCCGGCCAGCGGCGGGGGGGTGACGACCGCGGTGCGCGAGGTCATCGGCATGCGTTCCTGCCTGGTGCCCGCTGCCATGGCCCGCCCCGCGCTCCATTGGCTGGAGGCCTGACCATGCTGCTCCGCGACCTCGCCCATGCCCGGGCCGGCGACAAGGGCGACACCTCCTCCATCGGCGTCATCGCCTATCGCGCCGAGGACTACGCCCGCCTCGAGCGCCTGCTGACGCCCGAGCGGGTGCGTGCGCATTTCGCCGGCACCGTCCGCGGCGAGGTGCGGCGCTACGCCCTGCCCGGGATCGGCGCGCTGAATTTCGTGCTGGAGGGCGCGCTCGGCGGCGGCGTCACCCGCTCCCTCGCCCTCGATGCGCATGGCAAGTGCCTGGCCTCGGCCATGCTGGAGATCGATCTGCCGGAGGAAGCCTAGACGCCGAGACGGTCCGCACAGCCCGCCAGGAACCCGCCCAGCGCCCGGTGGAAGTCCGGCTCCTCCAGCAGGAAGGCGTCATGCCCCTTGTCGGAGGCGATCTCGACGAAGCTGACATTCGCCGCCGCCGCATTCAGCGCCCGCACGATCGCTCGGCTCTCCGTGGTCGGGAACAGCCAGTCCGAGGAGAAGGAGGCGACGAAGAACCGCGTCCGCGTTCCCTTGAAGGCGGCCGGGAGGTCCCCGCCATGCTCCGCCGCCAGGTCGAAATAGTCCATCGCCCGGGTGATGGTCAGGTAGCTGTTGGCATCGAACCGGCGGACGAAGGTGCTGCCCTGGTGCCTGAGGTAGCTCTCCACCTCGAACACGTCCTCGAGGAAGGTGAGCGCCGAGGCCCCGCGCAGCCGGCGCCCGAATTTCCGCGTCAGCGCCTGCTCCGAGAGATAGGTGATGTGCGCCACCATCCGCGCGACCGAGAGGCCCTTGGCCGGCACCCGCCCATCCTCCCAGTAGCGCCCGCCGCGCCAGTCCGGGTCGGCATGGATCGAGGTGCGCCCGACCTCGTGGAAGGCGATGTTCTGCGCGCTGTGATAGGCGGCTGCCGCGATCGGCGCCGCCGCATAGATGGCATCGGGGAAGGTCGCCGCCCATTCCAGCACCTGCATCCCGCCCATCGATCCGCCGACCACGCCCAGCAGCCGCTCGATGCCCAGATGGTCCGTCAACTTCTTCTGCGCGCGCACCATGTCGCGGATGGTGACGTTGGGAAAATCCGTGCCCCAGGGCCGCCCCATCGGCCGCCCCTCGGCATCCGTCATCTCCTCGCGCGGCCCGGTTGAGCCCATGCAGCCGCCCAGCACATTGGTGCAGATGATGAAGTAGCGGTCGGTATCCAGCGGCCGCCCCGGCCCGACGATGGTCTGCCACCAGCCCGGCTTGCCGGTCAGCGGCTGCGGCTCGGCCAGGTACTGGTCGCCGGTGAGCGCGTGGCAGACGAGGATGGCGTTGCTCCGCGCCGCATTCAGCCGCCCATAGGTCCGGTAGGCGACGGCGAGTGGCGCGATCGCCATGCCGCAATCCAGCGCCAGCCCCTCGGGGAAGAGGGCGCGCTGATGGTCGACCTGCGGGAAGGGGGCGACATGGGCTGACATGGCAAGGCGAGGAATAGGCCCCTGCTGCCAGCTCTTCAACGGTTCGCCTTGAGGAACGCCTTGGCGCGGCGCCCGCCCGCGTCTAAAGCTGCGCGGCACAGACGCCCGGACCATGACCCCCGACACCGCCCTCGACCCCGCCGCGCCCAACCCGCTCGCCGCCGCCCGGGCGGAGATCGATGCGCTGGACGATGCGCTGCACGACCTGGTGATGCGCCGGGCCGATGTCGTGGCCCGCCTCGCCGCCAGCCGCGCCAAGGCCGGCAGCCCGAGCCCGCTCCGCCCCGGGCGGGAGGCGACGATCCTCCGCCGCCTGCTGGCCCGCCACCAGGGCGCCCTGCCGGCCCATGCCCTGGTGCGGCTGTGGCGGGAGCTCCTCGCCGCCTCCTCCGCCCAGCAGGGCGGCTTCAGCGTCGTCGTCTATGCCCGCAGCCGGGACCATGCCCGGCTGGCGCGGCAGCATTTCGGCGGGCTGACCCCGCTGCGGACCGTCCCCACCGCCTCCCGCGCCCTGGCCGCCGTCGCCGCCGGCGAGGCGCAGGTCGCCGTCCTCCCCCTGCCGGAGGAGGCCGAGCCGCCCGAGGATGCCTGGTGGGTGAGCCTCGACAGCCCGCGCCTCCAGGTGGTCGCCCGGCTGCCCTTCTACGCCGCCGGGACGGAGGGCCTGCCCGAGGCGCTGGCCGTCGCCCCCGGCGCGCCGGACCCGAGCGGCGCCGACCGCTCCCTGCTGCGGATCGAGACAACGGAGGATCGCAGCCGCGCCCAGCTCGCCGGCGCGTTGGCGGCGGCCGGCCTCGCCCCCCGCATGATGCAGCTCCGCCGCGACGGCGGCGTGCTGCGCGCCCTGATCGAGGTCGACGGCGTGCTGGAGGCGGGCGACCCCCGCCTGGCCGCCCTGCCCGTCGACCGTGCCCTGCCGCTGGGCTTCTACGCGGTGCCCGAGAGAGGAGACATCGGCTGATGCCCGCCCTGCTGCCCCGCCCCTCCATCCTCTCCATCGAGCCCTATGTCGGCGGCGAGTCGAAGATCCCGGGCGTCAACCGCATCATCAAGCTCTCCTCCAACGAGGGCGCCTTCGGCGTGCCGCCCGGCGCCCAGGCCGCCTATGCGAAGCTCGCGGCGGAGCTGCACCGCTACCCGGACGGCGGCAGCACCGCCCTCCGCCAGGCGATCGCGCAGCGCTACGGCCTGGATGCGGAGCGGATCGTCTGCGGCAACGGCTCCGACGAGCTGATTGGCCACATCATCATGGCCTATGGCGGCGAGGGCACCGAACTGGTGATGAGCGCCCATGGCTTCGTCATGTATGACATCGCCGGCCGCTATGCCGGCTGCCGCATCATCAAGGTGCCGGAGCGGAACCTGACGGCGGATGTCGATGCGCTGCTCGCGGCCGTCGGGCCGCGCACCCGGCTGATGTTCCTCGCCAACCCGAACAACCCGACCGGCTCCATCCTGCCGCAGTCCGAGGTCGAGCGGCTCCGCGCCGGCCTCCGCGAGGACGTGCTGCTGGTCCTCGACAGCGCCTACGCCGAATACGTCACCCGCCCCGACTACGACCCGGGCGTGGCGCTGGTCGAGGCCGGCACCAACACCATCATGACGCGGACCTTCAGCAAGGTCTTCGGCCTGGGCGGCGTCCGCCTCGGCTGGACCTACGCGCCGCCGCACATCACCGACGTGCTGAACCGCGTCCGCGGGCCCTTCAACGTCAACGCCCCCGCCATGGCCGCCGGCATCGCGGCGCTGGCCGAGCCGGGCTGGGTCGAGAAGTCCGTCGCCCACAACAGCGAATGGCGGGCGAAGCTCTCGGATGGGCTGTGGGCCGCCGGCATCACCGTCCACCCGAGCGAGGGGAACTTCATCCTCGCCGATTTCGGCACGGCCGAGCGCGCCAAGGGGGCGGATGCGGCGCTGAAGGCGCGCGGCCTCATCGTCCGCGCCATGGGCAGCTACAGCCTGCCGCACTGCCTGCGGATCACCATCGGCACGGCGGAGGAATGCGGGATGGTCTTGGACGCGCTGACGGGCTTCATGCACGGCACCGCATGAGCGAGCCCCTGTTCCGGCGCCTCTGCCTCATCGGCGCCGGCCTCATCGGCAGCTCCATCGCCCGGCTGGCGCGGGAGCGGGGCGACATCGCCGGGACGGTCGTCGCCCATACCCGCAAGCCGGAGACGCTGGCCCGCATCCGCGAGCTTGGCTTCGCCGATGCGGTGGAGGAGGATGCGGCACGCGCCGTCGAGGGCGCCGACTGCGTCATCCTCTGCGTGCCCGTCGGCGCCTATGAGGGCGTGATGGCGCAGATCGCGCCGCATCTTGCGCCCGGCTGCATCCTCACCGATGTCGGCAGCACCAAGGGCAGCGTGATCCGCGACCTCGCGCCGCTGCTGCCGCGGGGCGTCCACCTCGTCCCCGCCCATCCAATGGCGGGCACCGAGCATTCCGGCCCCGATGCCGGCTTCGCCAGCCTCTTCGAGGGCCGCTACGTCATCCTGACGCCGGTGCCGGGCGGCGACCGCGCCGCGCAGGCGCGGGTGGCGGAGTTCTGGCGCCGCGCCGGCTCCACCGTCGAGAGCATGGATGCGGCGACGCATGACAAGGTCGTCGCCATCGTCTCCCACCTGCCGCACCTGATCGCCTTCACCATCTGCGGCACGGCCGACGACCTGGCCGAGGAGACGCGCGAGGCGGTGCTGAAATTCGCCGCCTCCGGCTTCCGCGACTTCACCCGCATCGCGGCGAGCGACATCGACATGTGGCGCGACATCTTCCTCAACAACCGCGACGCGCTGCTCGAGATGTTGGCCCGCTTCACCGAGGACAGCCACGCCCTGGCGCGGGCCGTGCGCTGGGGCGAGGCGGACTTCATCGAGGACCGCATCCGCCGGGGCCGGCGCATCCGGCGGGGGCTGATCGAGCGGAAGCAGGCATAGCGCGGGGCATCGCCGCGCCCTATCTTCCCGCCATGGACGGGCTCTACGACCGCGACATCCTGCTCTGGTCCGAGCAGCAGGCCGAGCTGCTCCGCCGCCTCGCCGCCGGCGAGCGGGTGAACGACGCCGTCGACTGGACCAACCTGATCGACGAGGTCGAGAGCGTGGGGCGGAGCGAGTTGCACGCGGCCGAGAGCCTGATCGAGGGGGCGCTGCGCCATCTCCTGCTGGCCCATGCCTCGCCCCAACCGGAGCCGGTGCAGCACTGGCTGATCGAGGCCCTGGCAGCCCTGCAGAACGCCCGGAAGCATTTCACCCCCGGCATGGCGCAGCGGATCGACCTGCAGGGCGTCTGGCGCGATGCCTGCCGCATCGCCGAGCGCAAGCTCCAGGCGATGGGCGGCCCGGCCCGGCCCCTGCCGCCCGCCTGCCCCTATGACCTCGCCGAGCTCCTCGCCCCCGAGGCCGATATCGACGCGCTGCTGGCCCGCCTCACAGCGCCTTCATCGCCGTCCTGAGCAGCACGGCGACGGCGCCGACCGCCATCACCCCCGCCGCCCAGAGCCCGAGGAACCACAGCCAGCGGCTAATGGTAGCCCTCGCCATGCTTCACCTTCCCGCGGAACAGCCAGTACACGTAGCCGGTATAGGCCAGGATGATCGGGATTAGCACCGCCGCCCCGACCAGCAGGAAGAGCTGCGACTCGCGCGGCGCCGCCGCATCCCAGATCGTCAGCTCCGGCGGCACGATCATCGGCCACATGGAGATGCCGAGCCCGGTATAGGCCAGGAAGAACAGCCCGAGCGCGCAAAGGAAGGGCAACCCGTCCCGCCAGGGTTGGCCATCCGTCTCGCCGAGCGCCTTGAACATCCGCCAGCCGAGGAAGACCACCAGCACCGGCACCGGCAGCGCCGCGAGGATCGCCGGGAAGGCGAACCACCGTGCCCGGAAGTCCGGCTGGAGGAAGGGCATGATCGCGCTCACCAGCGCGATGGCGATAAGCGTCAGCACCCCGAGCCGCCGCGCCAGCACGCGCGCCTGGTCCTGCAGCTCGCCCTCCGTCTTCCAGACCAGCCAGCAGGCGCCGAGCAGCCCGTAGCCCACCACCAGCGCCGCGGCGGTGAGGCAGGAGAAGGGCGTCAGCCAGTCCCACCAGCCGCCGGCATAGGCCCGCTCCTCCACCTCGATCCCCTGGACGAAGGCGCCGAGCGCGATCCCTTGGCAGAGCGTCGCTGCATAGCTCCCCCAGGAGAAGGCCCGGTCCCAGGCGAGAAGCTGCCCCTTGGTCGCCGCGCGGAAGCGCATCTCGAAGGAGACGCCGCGGAAGATCAGCGCTAGCAGCATCAGGATAATGGGCATGTAGAGCGCCGGCATGATCGTGGCGTAGGCGAGCGGGAAGACGGCGAAGAGCCCCGCACCCCCCATCACCAGCCAGGTCTCGTTCCCGTCCCAGACCGGCGCGATGGTGTTGACCGAGACGTCGCGGTCCTCCTGCCCCTTGATCCAGGGGAAGAGGATGCCGACGCCGAGATCGAAGCCATCCATGCAGACATAGAGGAAGACGGAGATGGCGATCAGGAAGGCCCAGATCGTCGCAATGGTTTCGGCACTCATTCCGCCGGCTCCGGCTGCGGCTGCGGCGTGGGCGCCCGCTGCGCGGAGGGCGCCGGGGTGATGCCGGCGGTGCGGATCGGCTGGTCGTCGCGCGGCCCCTCCTCCTGCGGCAGCGGCGGCTTGCCCACGAGGCGGAACAGGTACCACATGCCCGCCCCGAAGACGCAGAAGTAGACGATGACGAAGGCTGCCAGCGAGGCCGCGACGGCCGGCGCGGCGATCGGGCTCACGCTCTCCGCCGTGCGCATCAGCCCGTAGACGGTGAAGGGCTGCCGCCCGACCTCCGTGGTGATCCAGCCGAAGGTCACGGCGACGAGGCCGGAGGGCCCCATCGCCACCGCCCATTTGTGGAACCAGCGCGTGTCATACAGCCGCCCCCGCCACCGCAGCCAGAGCGAGGCAGCCCCGAGCGCGATCATCAGGCAGCCGATGCCCACCATGATGCGGAAGGCCCAAAAGACGAGCGGCACGTTGTCCGGCCGCTGGTCGGGCGGGAAGTCCTTCAGCCCGCGGATCTCACCATCCAGGCTGTGCTTCAGGATCAGGCTGCCGAGATAGGGGATCTCGATCTTCAGCCGCGTCTCCTCCCGCTCCATGTCCGGGATGCCGAAGAGGATGAGCGGCGCGCCGCGCTGCGTCTCCCAGTGTCCCTCCATCGCCGCGACCTTCTGCGGCTGGTGCTCCAGCGCCACCAGCCCCTGCATGTCGCCGAAGACGGCCTGCATGGGCGCGACGGTCGCCGCCATCCACATCGCCATCGAGAACATGATGCGCGCCCGCTCGTTGGCCCGGTCGCGCAGGATGTGGAAGGCGCCGACCGCGCCGACGATCATCGCCGTCGTGAGGTAGGCGCCGGTGATGGTGTGCAGGTAGCGGAAGGGGAAGGAGGGGTTGAAGACGATCGCCCACCAATCCGCCGGCAGGAAGCGCCCGTCCGGCCCGACCGTGTAGCCCGCCGGCGTGTGCATCCAGGAATTGGCCGAGAGGATCCAGAAGCCCGAGATCAGCGTGCCGATGGCGACCAGGCAGGTCGCCGCGAAATGCAGCCGCTTGCCGACGCGCCCGAGCCCGAACAGCATCACCCCGAGGAAGCCCGCCTCGAGGAAGAAGGCCGTCAGCACCTCATAGCCCATCAACGGCCCGAGGATCGCCCCGGTGCGGTCGGCGAAGACCGACCAGTTGGTCCCGAATTGGTAGGACAGCACGATGCCGGAGACGACGCCCATGGCGAAGTTCACGGCGAAGACCTTCAGCCAGTAGCGGAACAGGTCGAGATAGGCCGCCCGCCCGGTCCAAAGCCACAGCCCCTCGAGCACCGCGAGGTAGCTGGCCAGGCCGATGGTGAAAGCTGGGAATAGGAAGTGAAACGTGACGGTGAAGGCGAACTGGATGCGCGCCAGCAGCAGCGCGTCCGGCAAGGCGTCCCACAGCATCAGCCAGGTCCTTCTCCGGTCCCCGACCTAGGGAAGTCCCGGCCAAGGAAACCGTTGCAGCGTCATGCTGCGCTGCCACATTACATAACGTTCATGCGGCCAGTTTCAAGCCGGACTCCCGGTCGACCTGCACTTCCATCACCCCGATGACCTGCCCAAGGTTGCCGGCGACGAGATGCACCATCTCCTCCGGCATCGCCTCCAGCACCAGCTCGACGCGCATGTCGTCCCCCTCGCGCCGCGCCGTCATGGCATCGGCGGTGAGGTCACGCTTGGCGAGCGGCTGCAGCAGGCGCGGCAAGAGGCCCGGGCTGCTTTCGGCGAACACGGAGAAGCGGACGGAAACAGGCAGGGAGTCGCACATGATGAGGTCTTCCGGACTGGCGTGGGTGTGGGCGGGGACATCCCGGCGGCGCGGACGCGCCGTACCCACGGCGCGGCTCAGGCGGCCGGGCCGGTAATTCGCGCAGTGCGGAAGAAGCCGTAGGTCATCGCGGCGGAGCCTAGCCCATGCGGCACGGGCTTGGCCACCCCCTTCTCACGGCCAGGGCAGGGCCTCGACCCGCCCCAGCGCCATGCCGGCGATGCTGAGCCGCTGCCGCTCCAGCGTCACCGGCACCTCGATCCGCGGCGGCCCGCCCTCCGGCGGCACCCGGCCGAGCATGCCGAGCATGACCCGCGCCATGCCGAGGCCGCGCGGCACCACCACCCCGGCCGCGACCAGCGCGTCGAGCGCCGCCTCCGCCCCGGTGAGGCGCAGCGTGCCCGCCCCCATCGGCTGCAGCCCCTGGTCGAGGGAGAGGGTCGCCTGCAGCAGCGCCGTCGCCGGCCCCCAGGCGAGGTCGAGCTGCCGCAGCGCCAGCGTCCCGCCGCCATCCCGCCAGACGGTCGCCCGCGCCCGCGGCCCGCCCGGCGGCGGCACCGGTCCCGTCACCACCGCATCCAGCCCGGCCCGCTCCAGCCGCCGGCCGAGCCCCGTCACGTCGGCCGGCAGCTCCACCCCCTCGAGCGCGCCGCGCAGCGCCAGCGCCGCCTCGCCCTCGGCCGCCGCCTCCTGCGTCTCGAGGTCGATCCGCAGCCCGGCCAGGCCGATCGCGCCGACCCGCAGCCCGCCGCCCTCGATCACCGCCTCGCTCGGCAGCGCCCGTTGCTCGACCGGCAGGCGGGCGGCCAGCCGCTCCGCCGTCACCGGCCATTCGGTGACGCCGAGGCGAAGCCGGTGCTCCCCCGCCAGCTCCACCTCCAGCCGCTGCGGCCGCAGCATGGCGATGGCGAGGTCGATGGCCGGGCTCCGCCACTCCACCCCCGCCGAGGCCAGGCGGAGGTCGGGCACCCGCAGCCGCACGGCGAGCGGCCAGCCGCCCCGGACCGGCGCGCCATGCTCCACCACCCAGCCCTCGGCCCGCCGCGCCGCCTCCCACCCGCCGAGCGCGGCCTCCATCTGCCCCGCCATCCAGCGCCAGAGCAGGACCTGCCCCAGGCCGAGCAGGAGCAGCAGCACGAGCCCCCCGAGGAGCAGGCGGCCCAACGGAGAGGGCTTAGGGGAGCTTGGCTTGGCTGGCATGATGCCGGGCGCTATACCGCGCCCCCACGCGGCACGCGAATGCCGAGCGCCGGACCCGCATGCCCGAACCCCTCCCAAATCCCCTCTACGTCTTCGCCTATGGCTCGCTGATCTGGCGCCCCGGCTTCGCCTACGAGGCGCGGCACCCGGCCCTGCTGCGCGGCTTCCACCGCCGCTTCTGCCTCACCAGCCGCTACTACCGCGGCACGGCCGAGCAGCCCGGCCTGGTCCTCGGCCTCGACCGCGGCGGCGCCTGCCGCGGCGTCGCCTTCACCGTCACGGCGGAGGCGGCGGAGGCGACGCTCGCCTATCTCGACGCCCGGGAGAACGTCGCCGGCGAGATGGTCTATGCCCGCCGCCTGCTCCCCGTCCGCCTGCTCGACAGCGGCCACATCGTCCAGGCCGTGACCTATGTCGCGGACCGCCGCCACGCCGCCTATTGCCGCCCGGCGCCGGAGGCGGCCGCCGCCGCCATCGCCCGCGGCATGGGCCGGGCGGGGGCCAACCGGGACTACCTGCTGAACACCCTGTCCCATTTGCGTGAGCTTGGGATCCGTGACGCTGCGCTCGATCGCATCGCCGTCCTGCTGCCCCCGGCGGAGGCCTGGGAACAAAGCATCCACACTCCTCCCAACCCCTTCAATTTGCCCACGAATCAATGAGGCGGCGCCGTCCCCGGCCGGGGGACGGCTTGTGGCTATCCCGCGGAATATCAGCCTATTTCAAAGACTTACCCTGTGCAAGGTGTGGTGGATGACTGGCTTTGCACATGCCTGGTCCGTGGAAAAACCGCGTTGGGGCAGCGGCTTGCGCTGCAATCCTGGCCTCACGGCGCAGCGGTCGGCAGCAACTCATCCACGGCTTTATCCACAGGGCCGGGCGCCATCAGCCGGTCCGTCTCCCGCTCGATGGCCGCCTCCAGCTCCCGCATCAGCACCGGCCGCGGCAGGCCCGCCGGCAGCGGCGGCAGCACGGAAATCGAGATCACCCCCGGCCGCTTGAGGAAGGCCCGCCGCCCCCACAGCATCCCGCTGTCGGTAGCGACGGGGATCACCGGCAGCCCCGTCGCCGAGGCCAGGGCCGCGATCCCCGGCTGGTAGGGGCTGTGCTCGCCCGGCGCCACCCGCGTCCCCTCCGGGAAGATGACGAGCTGCCGCCCTGCTGCCATCGCCGCCTTGCCATCCTTCAGCAGCTGGCGCATCGCCGCGCCGCCGCCCTCGCGGTCCACCGGGATCATCCCCGCCTTGGCGACGAGGAAGCCGTAGAAGGGAATGCGAAGCAATTCCTGTTTCAGCACGTAGCAGCAGCGCGGCACCAGCAGCAGCCAGATGATGGTGTCGAGCGCCGACTGGTGCTTCGCCGCGATCAGCGCCGCCCCCTGCTGCGGCAGGTGCTCCCGCCCCGTCACCTGCAGGCGGATGCCGCAGATCAGCCGCAGCTCCTGCACCACCAGCCAGGCCCAGAAGCGGATCACCGGCATCGTCCAGCGGCTCGGCGCCAGCAGCACCGGCGTCGCCAGCACCGCGACGGCCGCCGTGCCGGTGAAGAATGCGAGGTTGAACAGGACGGAGCGAAGCCAGGTCATCGAGGGGGATCCAGGGGAAGGCCGAGCCAGTAGGGCAGACCGGCCCAGGCGGCGAGCAATTTCAGGTACTCGCCCGCCAGCAGCGACCAGGTCCTGGCCCGCCCGCCCGCCGCCGGGTCGCGCAGCCGGGCCGGGACGACCGGATGGGCCACCAGCTCCACCCCCGGCAGACGCCGCCGCAGCTCGAGCAGCGCCCGCGGCATGTGGTAGCCCGCCGTCACCACCCGAATCGAGCGGAGGCCCCTGGCCCGCGCCCAGTCGGCGATCTCCGCCGCATTGCCTCGCGTCGTCGTCGCCCGGGCGCCGAGGCTGACGCGCTCCTCCAGCGCCTCCGGCTCCAGCGCCGCCAGCCGCGCCAGGTCGGCGAGCGTCACCTGCGGGTGCACGCCGGAGACCAGCAGCTGCTCCGCCCGCCCCTCGCTCAGCAGGCGGAGCCCGGTCTCGACGCGCTCCGCCCCGCCGGTCAGCACGGCGATGCCATCCGTCGGCCGCGCCG
The DNA here is from genome assembly GCF_059504005.1 of Belnapia sp. Lineage (NCBI taxonomy): Bacteria > Pseudomonadati > Pseudomonadota > Alphaproteobacteria > Acetobacterales > Roseomonadaceae > Belnapia > Belnapia sp. The sequence continues at coordinate 93,618 of NZ_JCACHU010000132.1, forward strand.
GATCGGCTGGCCCCCGCGAGACCGCGAGGAGGAACCAGCCGAAGCCGAGCGCCAGCAGGGTGAAGCCCAGCACCGGCGCCAGCACCAGCCAGCGCCGCCGGCGGCGCCAGCCGCTCACGGCAGCCGCCGCAGCCAGCGCCGCACCGTCGCCTGCGCCGTCAGCCAGCCGAGCGCCGCGCCGAGCGGCGGCAGCAGGGCGAGCGCGCCCCAGGGCAGGCTCTCCCAGGGCAGGCTTCCCCAAGGCAGCCTCTCCCCAAGCGAGCTTCCCTCGGGCAGCCCGGCCGACGCCTGCCCGAGCAGTGGCCCCGCGAGGTCGGCGAAGCCCGCCAGCACCGGCGCCGCCAGCAGCGTCCCCAGCAGCGCCCCCGCCCCCACCAGCAGCCCCGCCCGCCCGGCGAAGCGCCCGGCGATGTCCGCATCCGTGGCACCCAGGTCGTGCAGCAGGGCGATCGCCGCCCGCCGCGCCGCGATCCCCGCCTGCACCGCAACCGCCACGACCGCCGCCGCGATCCCCGCCACCAGCGCCAGCGCGGCGAGCGCCACGGCCTGCAGGCTGCGCGCCAGCGCCACCAGCCGCGCCACCCAGACGCCATGCGACTCGACCGCCGCCCCCGGCACCGCCGCGGCGATCCGCCCGGCCAGCGCCTCGGTCGAGGCCGGCAGCGACGCCAGGCGCAGCTCGATCACCAGCGGCAGCGCGACCGCCGGCGCCTCGCCGAGCCAGGGCCGCAGCAGCGCCTGCATCTGCGCCTCGTCCATCGCTTTCGCCTCGGCGACCTCGGGCAGCGCCTCGAGCGCGGCGAGCGCCCGGGCCAGCCGCCCGCCCGCGGCGGCGCCCGCCGGCAGCTGCACCGTCACCGCCGCGGCCGCCCCCGCCTCCCATCGCGCCGTCAGCGCCGCCGCCCCCTCGGCGCCGGCCAGGGCGAGCGCCGCCAGCAGCGCCATCGCCGCCACCAGCGCCGGCAGCAGCCGGTCCGACAGCGCCCGCCGCAGCCCGAGGGGATCCCGCCCCCGGCTGCGCCGCAGCCTCGGCGCCCTAGCCATGCGCCACCAGCCGCCCCTCCTCCATGCGCAGCGCCGGCGCCGGATGCTCGGCGACCAGCCCCTCCGCATGCGTGGCGACGACCACCGTGGTGCCGAGGCGGTGCATCTCCCGCAGCAGGGCGAAGACCCGCCGCGCCTGCACGCCGTCGAGATTGCCTGTGGGCTCGTCGGCGACCAGCAGCGCCGGGCGCGTCACCACCGCGCGGGCCAGCGCCACCCGCTGCTGCTCGCCGCCTGAGAGCGTCGCCGGCAGCGCCCCTGCCTTGGCGTCGAGGCCGATCCAGCGCAGCATCTCGGCGACATCGGCGCGCAGCGCCGCCTCCGCCCGCCCGCCGATGCGCATCGGCAGCGCCACGTTGTCGAAGACGGTGAGGTGCGGCAGCAGCCGGAAGTCCTGGTAGACCACGCCGATGCGCCGCCGCAGCGCCGGCAGCCCCCCGCGCCGCAGCCGGGAGAGCGGCTGGCCCAGCACCGCCACCTCGCCCCGGCTCGGCCGCAGGGCGAGGTGCATCAGCCCGAGCAGCGAGGACTTCCCGGCCCCCGACGGCCCGAGCAGCCAGTGGAAGCTACCCTGCGGCAGGGTGAAGCTGACATCGCGCAGCACCTCCGGCGCCGGCCCGGACCCGTATCGCAGCCCGACATCATCGAAGCGCACCATGGGGGCGGACAATGCCGCCGGCGGGGCGGCGCGCCAAGGCCCGCGCGTGGCGCTTGCGGCGCGGGCGGGGGAGCCGCACATTACGGCCCCGATGCGCATCCTCTGCCCCCAGTGCCAGGCCGCCTATGAGGTGCCGGAGCGCCTGATCGCCGGCGGCCGGCTGCTGCGCTGCGTGAAGTGCCGGCACGAATGGCGGGAGGCCGCCGAAGCGCCGCCACCCCCCCCGCCCGAGCCGGAGCCGGAACCCGAGCGGCTGGGCGCCGTGCCGGTGCCGCCGCCGATCCCGGCCCAGCACCGCCCCCACCAGCCGATCGACCCGCCCGGCCCGGCCCAGCGCGGCCAGCTCGCCCTCGCGGCCGCCTGGATTGCCTCCGCCCTGGCGCTGGCCAGCTTCCTCGCCGCGATCCTCGCCTACCAGGCGCCGATCACCGCCGCCTGGCCCCCCGCCGCGCGCCTCTATGTCTTGCTGGGCAAGGCCTGACGCCTAGCGCAGCAGCGGCCCGACCAGCAGCAGCACGCCGAACCCCGCGACGGCTGTCGCCCCGACCCGCGGCACCACCCCGGCGATGCCGCGCCGCGCCGCCGCCTGCCCCAGCACCGCGCCGAGCCCGATCCATCCCACCGCCACCGAGGCCAGCAGCGCGACGAAGCCGAGCATGTAGGGCAGCACCGGCACCTTGCCGAAGGGCACGACCCCGAGCGCGAAGACGATCGCCTTCGGATTGAGCAGCGTGGTGACGAACAACTGCCCCGGCCGCACCAGACCCGCCCCGACGACCACCCCGCGGGCACCCCGCCGCCACAGCCGCCAGGCCAGCAGCAACAGATAGGCCCCGACCGCCGCCCGCAGCGTCGCCGCCAGCACCGGCTGCCCTGCCATCACCGGCCCCAGCACCAGGCCGAGCGTCAGGATGGCGATGCAGTACCCCGCCGCCTCCGCCGGGACGAGCGCGAGGGAGCGCCGGAGCCCCACCATCGCCCCCGAGGTGGCAAGCAGCGTATTGGTCGGCCCCGGCGTCGCCAGCACGGCGAAGACGGCCAGGATGAAGAGCAGCGGGTCGACCATGGGGCCTCGGGCAGGAATTGCCCGAGCCGCTTAGGCTGGCCAGCGCCCGGACTCAAGCATGTCCGATCGGGCCCAGGGCATCCTGGCTGGTCGCCGTCACCACGGTGGCGAAGAGGCGCAGCGCATCTGGCCCGCCGCGGTCGCTCAGCGCGCCCCGTTCCATCTCGAGCGCCAGCAGCCTGGCGTGTTCGGCCAACGTCTCCGTGGCGCGGCGCAGCGCCTCGCGGGAGAGGGCGAGCTGGAGGTCGTCCGTCAGCAAATTCCAGTCGGCGGGCGGCATAGGGTTTCCCGGTCCCTGTCGCCATTCTGGCGGGATGCATCATGAAGCCGCCACATGGCGGCCTCGGCATCCTGCCCGATCGCCGGTTAACGACCCTTTGCCACCGCGTTCACAGCAAGCGGAGCCGCGCCTCCCCCAGCCCCGCGAAGGCGGCGACGACCTCGGCCGGCCCCTCCAGCCAGATCGGCAGCGTCACCGAGCCGAGCCAGACCACCTGCCCCGCCCGCAGTCCGCCGAAGGCCCGCGCCGCCCCCGAGCCGGCGAGCCAGGCGAGGGCCTCCAGCGGATGGCCGAGCAGCTCCCGCCCATGCCCCTCCGCCACCACCTGCCCGCCGACATGGAAGACCCCGCGCACCGCCGCCAGGTCGATTCCCCGCCATCCCTCGGCCGGCGCCCCGACGACTCCGGAGGCATGGAAGACCTGGTCGGCGATCAGCGTCGGCGTGCCGAGCGCGGCCAGGTCGCCGTAGCGCCGCTCGACGATCTCGATGGCGGGGAACAGCTCCCCCACCGCCTCCGCCGCCTGCGCGCGGCTGCAGGGCCCGACGGGCAGGTCGCGCGCGAGCCGCACCCCGATCTCGCATTCGACGCCGGGGGCGACGAAATCGCCGAAGCGGAACGCCGTCCCGCTCGGGTTGACGCTCGCCGCGGTGACGAAGCCCGCCGCGGGCCCGGCGAGACCCAGATACTCCTGCATCTTCCGCGTCGTCGCGCCGATCTTGAAGCCGGCCGGGGGCAGGGCGCCCTGCGCCTCCGCCACCTCGCGCTGCACCGCATAGCCCTCGGCCTCGCTGGCCGGTGCCGCGGCGCCGAGCGGCGCCAGCACCCGCCGCGCCCGCCGGGCCTCGAGGATCGCCTCCGCCGCCGTGCCCATCGCCGTCCCTCCCGCTATTTCCGTCCCAGCTCGTAGAGCGCCACCGCCGCGGCGGCGGAGACGTTGAGGCTCTCCATCTCCGGCGCGATGGGCAGGCGGCAGAGCTCGTCGCAGCCCTCCCGCGTCAGCCGCCGCATGCCGTCGCCCTCGGCGCCGAGCACCAGCGCCACCCGCCGCCCGCCGAGGCCGGACTGCGCCAGCGTCACCGGCGCCTCGCCCGCCAGCCCGACCACCCAGAGCCCCGCCTTCTTCAGCTCCTCGAGGGCGCGCGCCAGGTTCACCACCCGCACCACCGGCACGATCTCGAGCGCGCCCGAGGCCGCCCGCGCCAGCGCCCCCGTCTCCGGCGGCGCATGCCGGTCCTGCATCACCAGCGCCGAGGCGCCGAAGGCCGCCGCCGAGCGCAGGATGGCGCCGATATTCCGCGGATCCGTCACCTGGTCGAGCACCAGCACCGGCCCCGACCCGTGCTCCACCGCCCGGTCGAGCGTCAGGTTCGGCAGCGGCTCCACCAGCAGCGCCGCGCCCTGATGCACCGCATCCTCGGGGAGGAAGGTGGCGAAGCGCCCGCGCTCCGCCCGCTCCGGCGCCACCCGCCAGCGGCCGTCGAGCCGCGCCGCCAGCGCCGCCTCCGCCTCCTCCGTCGCCAGGAGGCGCTTCAGCCGCCGCGCCGGGTTGGCGAGCGCCGCCGCCACCGCATGCAGGCCGTAAAGCCATAGCCCGCCGGCCCCGCCGCGCGCCTCCGGCTGGGGCGGGCGGCGAGGGGCGGGCGGGGTCTGGCTCGATCGGCGCATGGGCTCATTTGGCCCCTGCCCGAGTTGCTGTCCATGCCCCTGCGACATACCCTCCGCCGCAGGAACGAGGACGCCGCGCATGAGGACGATCACTCCCGCCACGCTCAAATCCTGGATCGGCGACGGGCAGGAGCTCGCCATCCTGGATGCGCGGGAGGATGGCGAGTTCGGTCGCTCCCACCTGTTCTGGGCCAATCCCTGCGGCCTCTCCCGCGCCGAGCTGCGGGCGCGGGCCATCCTGCCGCGCCTCGGCACCCGCATCGCCTGCGTCGATGGCGGGCCAGGGGAAGGACAATCGGGGCTCGCGGATCGCCTCGCCACCTATCTCGAGGGCATCGGCTGCACCGACGTCTCCGTCATGGAAGGCGGCACCCCGGCCTGGGCGGCGGCCGGCTACGTCCTCTTCTCCGGCGTCAACGTGCCCTCCAAGGCCTTCGGCGAATGGGTGGAGCATCACTACCATACCCCCTCCATCGACCCGGCCGAGCTGCAGGCAATGCGCGCCTCGGGCGAGCGCATGGTCATCCTCGACAGCCGCCCGATGGACGAGTTCCGCCGCATGTCCATCCCCGGCGCCATCGACGTGCCGGGCGGCGAGCTGGTCTACCGCATCGGCGACATCGCCCCCGACCCGCAGACGACCATCGTCGTCAACTGCGCCGGCCGCACCCGCAGCATCATGGGCGCCGAGAGCCTGCGCAGCGCCGGCCTGCCCAACAAGGTCGTGGCGCTGCGCAACGGCACCATGGGCTGGGAGCTGGCCGGCTTCGCCTGCGAGACCGGCCGCACCGATAGCTACCGCCCCGGCACCCCGGACAGCCTGCCGACGGCGCTCGCCCGCGCCGCCGCCTTCGCAGAGCGGGCCGGGGTGAAGACGCTGCGCCGCGCCGACCTCGCCGGCCTGCTGAACGATCCCGGCCGCACCACCTACCTCCTCGATGTCCGCGACCCGGCGGAGTACGCCGCCGGCCACCTCGCCGGCAGCCGCAGCGCGCCCGGCGGCCAGCTCGTCCAGGCGATCGACCAGTGGGTCGCCGTCCGCGGCGCCCGCATCATCCTCGTCGACGATACCGGGGTGCGCGCCCGCATGGCCGGCGGCTGGCTCCGCCAGCTCGGCCAGTGGGAGGTCTTCGTGCTGGAGGACGGTCTCGCCGGCCCGCTCGAGACCGGCCCCTGGCGCCCCGCCTGCCCCGAGGCCGATGCCATCCGCCCCGCGACCGTCACCCCCGCCGAGCTTTCCGCCCTGCTCGCCGAGGGCGGCGCCCAGGTCGTCCAGCTCTCCCGCTCCATCGATTTCCGCGAGGCGCATATCCCCGGCGCCCTCTGGGGCGTCCGCACCCGCCTCGCGGCCCTTGCCCCGCGCCTCGGCGCCGACCGCCCGGTGGTGGTCGCGGCGCCGGAGGAGGCCATTGCCCACCTCGCCATCCCCGAATTGCAGGCGCTGGTCCCCGCCCCGGTGCGGCTGCTGGCCGGCGGCCTGGCCGCCTGGCGCGAGGCCGGCCTCCCCCTCTCCGCCAACCGCCGCACCCCGGAGGATGCCGACTGCATCGACACCTATCTCCGCCCCTATGACCGCAACGAGGGCGTCGAGGCGGCGATGCACGAATACCTCTCCTGGGAGATCGACCTGGTGAACGAGGTCGCCCGCGACGGCGACGCCCGCTTCGGCCAGATGTGAGCAGGCTCGCCCGCCTCGGCATCCGGGTGCTGGATGCCCTGCTGCCGCCCCACTGCCTCACCTGCGAGGCGGAGGAGGTCGGCGAGCAGGGCACGCTCTGCGCCGCCTGCTTCGGCGGCCTCGCCTTCCTCACCGAGCCGCTTTGCGCCTGCTGCGGCGTGCCCTTCGCCGATGCGGCGCAGGGCCCGCTCTGCCCGGCCTGCGCGGCGCGGCCGCCCGCCTTCGCCGCCGCCCGCGCCGCGCTGCGCTACGACGCCGGGGCCCAGCGCCTCGTCCTTCCCTTCAAATATGCCGACCGCACGGAGCTGGCCGGCCTGCTCGCCCGCCACATGGCCCGGGCCGGCGCGCCGCTCCTGGCCCGCGCCGACCTCATCGCCCCCGTGCCGCTGCATTGGCGCCGCCAGCTCGCCCGCCGGTACAACCAGGCCGGCCTGCTCGCCGCCTGGCTCGCCCGCCGCGCCGGCAAGCCCTATGCCCCCCGCCTGCTGCGCCGCATCCGCCGCACCGTCTCGCTCGGCGAGCTCGGCGCGGCCGAGCGCGAGGAAGCCCTGCAGGGCGCCTTCGCCCTCGGCCGCGGCGCCGCCCCGCGCCTGGCCGGCCGCCGCGTGCTGCTGGTGGATGACGTGCTGACCTCCGGCGCCACCGCCGAGGCCTGCGCCCGTGCCCTGCTGGACGGCGGCGCCGCCGCGGTCGAGGTCCTGGCTGCCGCCCGGGTGCCCGATCCCCGCCTCGCCGCGGTAACCGAGACTTAACCCGGATCGGCGAAGCTGCCCGCATCCCCCAGCATGGATGGATGCGGCAATATGCCCGAGCCTCCCGACCCCCTCGCCATCCCGCCCCTGCCGGCCGACCCCATCCTCAGCCGCCGCACGCCGTTGGCGCCGCCTGAGGCGCCCCTGGCCCCGTTCGGCCGCCTGGCGGATGAGGAGCATGAGCTCCGCCATTTCGCCCTGGCCCTCGCCCTGGTCTTCGCCCCGGCGGCGGTCCTGCTGAGCCTCGCCATGCTGCCCGGCCCTTGATCCGCGGGGCCCGGCTGCCAAGTTTCGGTTCATGTCCAAAGTCGAGATCTACACCACCCCCTTTTGCCCCTATTGCGAGCGCGCCAAGGCCCTGCTCGGCCGGAAGGGCGTGGCGTTCGAGGAGATCGACGCCCCCCACGGCTCCCAGGCGCGGAAGGACGCCATCGCCCGCTCCGGCGGCCGCACCACCGTCCCGCAGATCTTCATCGACGGGCAGGCGATCGGCGGGTCGGACGAGCTCACCGCCCTCGACCGCGCCGGCAGGCTGGACCCGCTGCTCGCCGCTTAAATTCCGCCGGCGCAAAGGTCTGGCACTCGAATTGCTCGACTGCCAGGCTATATTGCAAGCCGGGTGCGGCCCAAGCCTGGGCCCAGGGAAGAGCGGGGAATGATCCATTACGATCTGCGTTGCGGCGCAGGGCACGACTTCGACAGCTGGTTCAAGGACAGCGAGGCCTTCGCCGCCCAGTCCAAGGCCGGCTTCGTGGAATGCCCGGTCTGCGGCTCGAAGGATGTCAGCAAGCGGCTGATGGCCCCGGCCATCCCGAAGAAGGGCCGCAGCCGCGCGAAGGAGGCACCAGCCCCGCCCCCGGCCCCCGTCGTCACCGAGGCGCCCCCCGCCCCGCCGCCGCCCATGCCCGCGCAGATGGTCGCCTTCCTCCAGCGCGTCCGCTCCGAGATCGAGAAGCGCGCCGATTACGTCGGCCGCGACTTCGCCGAGGAGGCCCGTAAGATCCATCGCGGCGAGAGCGAGCGCAGCGCCATCTATGGCGAGGCGTCGGATGCCGATGCCGAGGCGCTGCGGGAGGAGGGCATCGAGGTCGCCCGCATTCCCTGGGTCCCGCTCGCCGATTAGCCCCAAGAGCAAACGCCGATCAGGTGGGATCACCTGATCGGAGGTATTGGCTCGATCAAACGATAAGCCGGAGCGGCTTCCGTGAGCCGGCGCAAACGGAAGCCGCTCTAGCAGCCTGTCGGATTTGGGCCTGCCGGTGGTTTGTTGGGTGGCGAGAGGGTC
>NZ_JCACHU010000133.1:0-27851 GCF_059504005.1 Belnapia sp.
CGCGCCCCCTCATTGCGCGATCCTATCCACGCGACAACTGCTGTGACACAGGGGGCACGGGCGACCGCGCCGAGGCGGGCCGGCTGGCCCAGGCCGTGCAGTCCTCCACCGGCCAGAGCGTCGACCTGGCCTATGTCGATGGGGGCTACACCGGTCCGAAGGCCGCTGACGCCGCCACAGCGCATGGCATCGAGCTGGAAGTGGTCAAACTGCCAGACACCAAGCGTGGCTTCGTGCCGTTGCCGCGGCGCTGGGTGGTCGAGCGGTGCTTTGCCTGGGCGACCCGTTTTCGTCGGTTGCTCAAAGACTCTGAAGGCTACGCCAGCACCCTCGCCGACTTGCACCTCGTCGCCTTCGTCTGCCTCATGCTCAAACAGGTCGCGCAACTAACTAGAAGTCCATAACGGCCTCTAGTATTTTAAGGACACAAATATCAAAGCCCAGAGCATAGCGGATACTGCAAGTGCCACAACAACACCCTGACCGAAACGACGCGTGTTGCGATCAATCTCACGGAATGATGGCCGCGAGCCTGGCACGGTTTTCAATTCTGACGAGGATTGAACGACCATAGATTGATCAGGGCTCCGAGGAACGGACTAAGCTAACGCGTAACGCAACGCATAATCAACGGTTTTTTCACAGAAAGTTTATTCCAGGTCTTTCTAAATCCTGAGACAGGCCGCCACTTTGGAGATAGATTGTCAACCAATGCCTTAATATTCAGTAAACGTCTCAACAAGGGGTACTTGGCGTGTCGGACCGGATATACCTTGATCTGAACCAGCTTCCGGAAGGTTGGCTGGTCACGGCACGTGCGACTTGCCAGGGGCAGCTCAAGGCTGCGGCGCATCGCGGCCTGGATCTGGCCTGCGCCCTGGCCCTGCTGCTGGCCACCCTGCCCCTGCTGCTGCTGGTGGCCCTCGCCATCAAGCTCGACAGCCGCGGCCCCATCTTCTACGGCCAGGAGCGCGTCGGCCTCGGCGGCCGGCGCTTCACCGTCTACAAGTTCCGCTCCATGCGGGTCGATGCCGAAGCCTCCGGTACACCCCAATGGGCCAGCAAGCGAGACCCCCGCGTCACCCGCGTCGGCCGCCTGCTCCGGCTCAGCCGCATCGACGAAATCCCGCAGGTCCTCAACGTGCTCCGCGGCGACATGGCCATGGTCGGACCCAGACCCGAGCGACCCGCCTTCGTCGAGCAACTCGAGCAGCAGATCCCCCACTACAAAGACCGCGCCTGCGTCCGCCCCGGCATCACCGGCTGGGCCCAGATCAACTACCCCTACGGCGCCTCCGTCGAGGACGCCCGACACAAACTCACCTACGACCTCTACTACATCCAAAACCGCGGACTGCGCCTCGACCTCCGCATCCTCCTCACCACCTTCCGCGTCGTCCTCCTCCAGCAAGGCGCGCGCTAGACCAGAGGTCCGTCTGAGGCGGGGGACCGAACCCAAGCTCTCGACCACACGGCGCAGAATGCGCTGCGCCTTGCGCGGCAGCGATTCGCAACGCCTGAAGCCGCCTAAACTGATGCCTTACGGTGTGGCCCTCGGGCGCAAGCCGGATGGCTGTCGATGGCCAGCATCGCCTTGCTTGGCTGTGACCTCGCCGTTCTGGCTGACAGATCCAACGGATTGGGAGTAATGCTTGGGTCACACTCGGGACCGCCACCATCACCACGCGGACCAGCCGTGTCTCGCACCATCAGCAGCCAGCTGGTTGTCCATCTGGTCACGCCAATCCAGTGCCCACACTGCAAGCGCAAGCCAGGCCACCTTTTTGACCTCCGACTGCCCAGGTCGTGCTAAAAGGAGCTTACAGCGGTGAAGACCAAGCAGTTTGATCCCAAGATGCCGGCCCGAGGTGGCGGCAGCGCGGCTGCTTTGCCGGTAACAGAGGGCCGCATCCCAGACCACGAGGGATCTGGCTCCGCCGTCGCAACCGTGACATTGGAACTGTCTTGGTCGGTCTGGGTGCGGCTGGCGACCCTTGCCACGCAAAGAGGCACCGATATACGGCGCCTGGCATTGGATCTGCTCGAGCTGGCAGTCGCCGATGGCAACTCATCCATGGCTGTCCCGACCACCTCTGGCGGTTATCGCTGGAAGGACCTGACGCTACCGGCCGGGACGGAACTCTCGTTCAAGCATCGCGGTGTCACTTATATCGCCTTGGTTACGAACGGCAGCGTGGTACATGACGGGCGTCAGGTCAGCCCATCGAAGTTCATCAATGCGATCGCTGGACCCGGCAGAAATGCCTGGGTCGGCCTCTGGGTGCGCCGCCCTAGTGATCCTGCCTGGTTGCTTGCCGATGAACTTCGCCGCCTGGCGGAGATGCAGCAAATGGCCAACCATGTCATGGCCCTCAACGCTGTGCGCATGGCGGCGGCCGATACGAATGGCCCCTCGCCGCCATCCAACCCGGCCTCATCGGGGATGTCATCGCCAGCGCCACCGGATTTTCCCGATCCATCCTCCCCCACATTGTCGCGGCCGCGGCGGCGACGGCGACGACTGGTAACCGCATCGTTGGCATGACCGCGGCACACCGCGTGGTCGGCCGATCCCAGCCTCTCGAGCCCCGCCAACGCGGCGACGGTGCCGCTCGTGAGCTGGGATGGTTTAGGCGCTAAAGGAACTCCTGCCACGACTGCAGGCCGGTAAGGCTCTGCCAACCCGGCAGCAGGTTGGCGATGCCGGGACACCAGGCCAGGCCAGCCTAGCCCGAAAAGTTCATGTGCATGACCGAGAAGCGGCAAAGGCCGACGGCCACATCGCTCCTGAAGAGTGTGAAATGATTGGAAGCCGCTTCGCGGAAACCAACATTGTCCAGACGAGACCGGATCGCTGACCGCAGGCGACCGTGCTGCTAGAAAGCCGAGATGGCCCATGTGCGGTGGGGCCGTTCTCTAATCGCGTGCTGCTTGTCAATAGGCTACATACAGAGGGTATTGCCAAGCCGAGGTCACGGTTCTCTTCGCGGTCGAAAAAGGTCGCCGCAAGATCTGGTTCGAAGCACAGGCGCTGCAATGTCCACAACGAGCTCACATGCACCGCATGTGGCTCAAGGCCCTCCCTCGCAGCCAGCCTGCACCCTCGCCCCGGCGGGCAACCCTCACATCCGGCGTTCAGCCCGGATGAAGCTCAGTCAACGGTCAAGCGGCTTGCACCTGTTCCGTGTGTTTGTCCTCGGACCAGCGGAACGGCTCGCCCGAGCGCCAGATGCTGTGCAGGATGACCGAAAGCTTGCGTGCCAGAGCCACACGCGCTTTGCCGAAGCCCGACCGACGTGCAATCGCCAGCGCCCAGTCTTTCAGGCCGGAACTGCGCTTGACCCGGGTCAAGATAACCACGGCCGCCTCGTACATGAGCGTACGGGCAAGGCCGTCACCACATTTCGAGATCCTGCCGCTTCGGTCGGTGTCGCCCGACTGGTACTGCTTGGGCGTCAAGCCCATATGGGCGCCGACCGAGCGTAATCGCGCAAAGCGCGTTGGATCCTCCACCATGCTGACATAGGAGAGAACAGACACGACGCCGATGCCGGGCACGCTCATCAGCAGGCGATATGTTGAACTTGATCTTGTCATTGTCCGGACCGCCTTGTCGAAGGCTGCGATCTACGCGCGCAGCCCTCGCCAGGCCGCCAACATGGGCTGAACAACGGGCGCCAAGTCGTCGTGCTCGGCGAGCAGAGCTTCAATCCGACGGTCGAACGGCAGGCCGCGCATGGCACCGGGCAGCAGCCCAAATACCTTGAGCACGCCGCGGATGTGGTTCGACAGGCGCGTGGTCATGCCGACCAGCTGAGCCCTCGCCCCAAGCAGTGCGCGCGCCCGGTGCGCCTCATAGGATTTGACGTGCACGGCGCGGTACCAGCCCGTCCGCATGATCTGGGCCAACCCCTCAGCGTCGTTCTGGTCGGTCTTGTTGATCTGCATCTGCAACGCCGCCCGCGCATGCCTGGCATCAAGGCAGACAACGTCCAGATTTCGTCCGCGCAGTTCATGGACCAGCCACGGCGTCATGGGGCCCGTTTCGACCCCGATCGCCGCCTCATCGCCTGCATGCCGCCGAACGGCTTGCTCGATCTGCTCGGGATGCGTCTGGCATTGACCGCGCCATAGCCCACGGCCAGTGCCGTCAACGATACAGATGGCCGTCAGCTTTTGCGAAACGTCCAGTCCTACAAACCGGGTCATCGAAAGCCTCCCACCCTGCGAGATGCCGGGCGACGCCGCCCGGATCGAGGCACTCTGGGCGGTCTCCGCCCAGGCCGCGATTACCCGATGTCCATAGCTGTGTTTGGCTTCCAATGCGGTCGGGCACTTGCCGCAGACCCGTATGTGATATGCGGATCGGGGCCGGGCCGAGGCCTGGGATGGTCGTCAGCCGCCAGGCCGCCTCGTCGTCCTTCGTGCCGCGCATAATCTCACAGTCGAGATCCTCAGTGCACTTATCCAACCTGCGCAGTTTGTCGGCCAGCACAACCAAGCAAAGGCGAGCCGCTTGCGGTCGGCCAGAAGAAGGATCCTTCACCTAAGAAGCAGGCGAGGCTATGTGCTGTGGCCCCTTGGCGACGACGATACCGGACTCGGCGAAGTCCCTCGTTAAGGCATTAATCAAGCGCCACCCGGTCCCGCGAAGTGCGCGCCCATCGCCGGCGCCACCCCTTGCGGCCAAGCGGCCAGCATCAGGGACGAGACAAGCGTCAGGGCCAGAGCCAGAGCAACCGCGGAACGAGCCGCAGCGCGGGTAAGTCATACCCATCGGAGATGTACATCGTTTCAGCCGAGCGCTACCAAAAGATGATACAACAGATGATGATCACCCAAAGCACGGCGGACATCGCAAGGCCCACCACCAGCCCTTCGGCGAAGCGGCGACTTGCTGGGTCGAGACGCCGTTGAGAAAGGCGCAGCACACGTCGAGCGTGTTTCTTGGAAATCTTCAATACCGTAGGTTGTCTCCCAAGACTGCAATCCGCGTATAAACGAGTTACTGCGGAATGACGTGCCGAAAAGTTCCTATCACAAACGTTTTATTGCTGACATTACATATTTGTAGTACACACGCATGTTGGCCTGACTATGTTGCTTCCAACAAAGTGTTGCGCAGGCGACGCTATATCATCGACGGCTTGTGGAGCTTGGCGTGTCGGACCGGATATACCTTGATCTGAACCAGCTTCCGGAAGGTTGGCTGGTCACGGCACGTGCGACTTGCCAGGGGCAGCTCAAGGCTGCGGCGCATCGCGGCCTGGATCTGGCCTGCGCCCTGGCCCTGCTGCTGGCCACCCTGCCCCTGCTGCTGCTGGTGGCCCTCGCCATCAAGCTCGACAGCCGCGGCCCCATCTTCTACGGCCAGGAGCGCGTCGGCCTCGGCGGCCGGCGCTTCACCGTCTACAAGTTCCGCTCCATGCGGGTCGATGCCGAAGCCTCCGGTACACCCCAATGGGCCAGCAAGCGAGACCCCCGCGTCACCCGCGTCGGCCGCCTGCTCCGGCTCAGCCGCATCGACGAAATCCCGCAGGTCCTCAACGTGCTCCGCGGCGACATGGCCATGGTCGGACCCAGACCCGAGCGACCCGCCTTCGTCGAGCAACTCGAGCAGCAGATCCCCCACTACAAAGACCGCGCCTGCGTCCGCCCCGGCATCACCGGCTGGGCCCAGATCAACTACCCCTACGGCGCCTCCGTCGAGGACGCCCGACACAAACTCACCTACGACCTCTACTACATCCAAAACCGCGGCCTCCGCCTCGACCTCCGCATCCTCCTCACCACCTTCCGCGTCGTCCTCCTCCAGCAAGGCGCGCGCTAGACCAGAGGTCCGTCTGAGGCGGGGGACCGAACGGCAGGCTTGGGCCATCAGCGCGTCGACCATCCGACCGGGGGCGGCCGACACCACAACGTCCACCGCCCAGGCCCACCCTATTTGACCGCAAGGGCCGCGCCGCCAGGCCGAGCGCGAGCGCGACCGACGAGAAAGGTCTCCGTAACATGTACGATGCAGGCCAAAAAGCCGTTGAGATGCGGCGTTGAAAGCTAAGATCATGCGTCTCTTGGCACCCCTCCTCGGACAGCTGGCCTAAACTGCAGCGCTTACCATGGTGATGGGCGAAGTGGGCGCGCCTCCCAGACCAGCCTCGATCAAGGCGAGCGGGCGAGTCGATGGCCTCCGTCCCATGGTGCCGCCAACGCCGAAGGTCGAGCCGGTTTCAGAACATCTCCGCAACCCAACGTCGACTGCATCAGGATTGTCTTGTAGCTTGGCAGTTGACCTAGTAATGATACACGACTTTGTGGCGGTGAGCTGCCAACCGCGGCGAGGGCAGTTGCTGTCATGGCTTGGGATGGAGGTGCATCCATGCAGCGCCACCATTTTCTGGAGCGTATCTGTCAAGCCCTGATACATGAGCGGGGAGATGGCAGTGACGGTGCGTCACAGAATTATACAATGGCGATGGGCGTGACGGCGAATAGCGCCGTGCCGTCCCACCACGTGATGGGGGCGCCCGCCCGGCGCGCCTATTGGGTTACCTAGAACCGTGATGACGCCGTGCTTGCCCGCGAGACGGCCGCAGCTACGGCCAAGAGGAAACCACTGAGATGTGTGGAATTGTCGGTGTCCTCGCCAAAGCACGCAGTATGGAGCCCGATCTCCGGCGCGTGCGGAACATGGCGGATGCGCTGCGTCACCGCGGCCCGGATGGAGACGGATTCCACGCCGAGCCGGGAGTTGCCCTCGGCCATCGCCGGCTGGCCATCGTTGATCTAGGCGGTGGCGCGCAACCCATGGCGAATGACGATAACTCCGTTGTCGTGGTCTTCAACGGTGAGATCTACAACCACACCACGCTCCGGCCGGAGCTCGAGGCCGTTGGCCACGTCTTCCGCACCCGGTCTGACACCGAGGCCATCATTCATGGCTGGGAAGAGTGGGGGCTTGGCTGTCTCGATAAGCTGCGCGGCATGTTTGCCTTCGCACTCTGGGATCGCCGGCGCGGCCAGTTGCTGCTCGCGCGCGACCGCTTGGGTGAAAAGCCGCTGCTCTATGCGCGCCTGCCCGATGGCGGCCTCGCCTTCGCCTCGGAAATCTCGGCGCTGCTGACCCTGCCCGAGATTCCGCGGCGGATTGACCCGGTCGCCGCCGACGACTTCCTCGCTCTGGGCTATGTGCCGGATCCCAGCTGCATCTGGCGCGACATTCGCAAGCTGCCGGCGGCACATTTCTTGCTGCTGGAGCCGGGCGGTGAGGTCACGCCGCAACGCTACTGGGCGCCGCCGACAACGGTCGCGGCGGATCCGGGTATGGACGCCCCGCAGCAGCTCCAAGCGTTGCTGCGGACCGCCGTGCGCGACCGGCTGATGGCCGATGTTCCGCTCGGCGCCTTCCTCTCGGGTGGCATAGATTCCGGCACGGTTGTCAGCCTCGCCGCCGAGGCCGCTGCGGCGGCCGGACCGCCGCTCGCCACCTTCACCATCGGCTTTCCCGGCGCGGCCGATGAGCGGTCGGCGGCGGCGCTGGTGGCGGCCAAGGCCGGGACGCTCCACCATGCCGAGGCGGGCACCGCCGACTACCTCGCCATGGCGCGGGACCAGGCGCGGATTTTCGGCGAGCCCTTCGGTGACCATTCCTCGGTGCCGACGCTGGCGGTGTGTCGGCTGGCGCGGCAGCACGCCACCGTCGCGTTGTCGGGCGATGGCGGGGACGAGGTCTTCGCCGGCTACCGGCGCTACCGCTGGCACATGCTGGCCGAGGCGGTGCGCACCCATCTTCCCGCCGGCATCCGCCGGCACGTCATCGGCACGCTGGCGCGCGCCTATCCCAAGCTTGACCGCGCACCGCGCTGGCTGCGCGCCAAGAACACGTTGACGGAAATCAGCCTCGACAGCGCGCTCGGCTATTACCGCACGGTCTGCAAGCTGCAGGAGGAGCGGCGCCGCGGCCTGCTCTCGCGCAGCCTGCGCGCCGCCGTTGCCGGGCATGAGCCAGCGGCGCGCATCGCCGCCGCGATGGCAGAATGCGATCCGGCGGAGCCGCTGCTGCAGGCGCAATATGCCGATGTGCTGACCTACCTGCCGGGCGACATCCTGACCAAGGTGGACCGTACCAGCATGGCGGTGTCGCTGGAGGTGCGGCCGCCCATTCTCGACCATGATGTGGTGGCCTGGGGCATGGCCCTGCCGGCGCAGCGCAAGCTCGCCGGCGGGATCGGCAAGCGCGTCCTGCGCGAAGCGGCCGCCAGGCTGCTGCCGCCCGATATCCTGACGCGGGGCAAGCAGGGCTTCGCCGCCTCGATCGGTGGGCAGTTCCGTCATGGCGCGGCCGAGGTGCGGGCGCGACTGCTTGGGGCCCCTATGCTGGATAGCGGGCTGTTTGACGCCGCGGCGCTGAGCCGCCTGGTGGCGGAGCACGAGAGCGGGCGCTTCGACCACACCCAGGCGCTGTGGCAACTGCTGGTGTTCGAGGGATTCCTCGCCGCTGATGCCCCGTCCGCAGGACAGTCCGCGACAACGGCGATGGAAGTGGCATGAGCCGCCGCACGGGCTGCCAATGGCCGGAAATGGAAAGCCCATGAGGATCCTCTACAGCCACCGCATCCAGTCCCGGGATGGCCAGAGCGTGCATCGAGATGCGATGGTCGCGGCGCTGCGTGGCGGGCCAGGAGGTGCTGGTGGTGGGCCCTCCTAGCTGCGAGCAGGCTACCCTTAGCGGCGACCACGCTATAGAGGGCTTCGTCTGGCGTACCGACCACCGCGCGTTGCCGGTAACGGAAGTGTTGGCGGCCGAGATGGCCGCTGTGGGCGCACCGCGCGAAAGCATTGTCGTGGCGCCGAACGGCATCGATCTGGCCGATTTTCCGGAAAGCCTCCGATCATCCATAGCCGAGGACACGGCCAGACAAGAGCTGACGCTCGGCTTTGTCGGCGTCGTGCGCGAATGGCGTGAGGTGGATGCCGTGGTGTGCGTGCTCGCCGCCTGGCAGGGGCACCTGCAGCTTCGACTCAAGGGAGCCGACAGAAGATCAGCTCGGCCGAGTTTCAAGCAGTTGGCGGCCGAGCATGGCATCGCCGACCGGGTGCGCTTCATCGATCTTGTGCGGCCAGAGGATATCTCACGCCCCCTCGGCGACTTTGACATCGCATTGCAGCCTGCCTCAGTGCCCTATGCTTTGCCACTCAAGATGGTTGAGTGCGTGGCCGCAAGTTGCGCCATCGTGGCGACAGACCAACCTAACATCCGTGAAGTGCTGCAGGACGTGTGTACGGCGCTGCTGTCCGACCCGATTGGGACCGGAGCGATTTCGCAGCCTGTACGACGACTAGCTGGGGATCTGGTGCTGCGCCTGAGCCCGGTCAGGGCCGCGCATAAGGAAATCTTGCTTTGTGGTCTGAGCTGGGCGGGCAAGGCGGACCGCATCGCCGCACCACCGGAATCGTAATGATGTGGCGGAAAGCAAAGGTTGATATGATTAATAGAACGGTGGTGGCGGAGTATGCGCCGTGAGGCCTTCGACTGCCAACTTTCGGTCTGAACCGTTACATGTGCTGCACTGTTGCGAAACACCAAGCCCGTCATCGGAGAGGCCCCGCACCGGCCGCCCTCCGCTGATACTCAGCATCTTTCCTAGCTTCGTCGTTGGGGGAGCACAGGTACGCTTTGCTGCGTTGGCAAATCATCATGGAGGTGCTTGGCGACATGCAATTGTCGCTATGGATGGCCGGACCGATTGTGCCGCACGGCTCGACCCCGGGCTTGACGTTATGTTTCCAAAGGTCGCCATCCGCCGCAGCGCAACGCTAGAGAATTTGAGCCGCTTCCGCTGCATCTTGAAAGACCTCGCTCCAGATGTGTTGGTGACCCACAACTGGGGCTCCATCGAGTGGGCGATGGCAAATCAGTTGGTTTTAGGGCGCCACCGCGTTCGGCATGTGCATATTGAGGACGGTTTTGGCCCGGAAGAGGTAGAGGGGCAGATTCGCCGGCGTGTCCTGATTCGGCGCTTTGTCCTGCGGCGCAGCACGGTGGTGTTGCCTTCGCTCACACTGCAGACCCTTGCTGCAAAGGTCTGGCGTCTGCCCGCACCTCGCCTGCGCCATATCCCAAACGGCCTCGATCTTGACCGCTTCCAGCCTACAATCGAGCGGTCGCCTCTGTCTGTCCCAGGCACAGGCCCGGTGGTTGGCACAGTTGCCGCGCTGCGGCCGGAAAAGAACCTCGCCCGGCTTCTCCGGGCTGCCGGGCTGCTACGCGACGAGGGCTTAGCGCTGCGCCTCGCCATCGTGGGCGAGGGGCCCGAGCGCCCAGGCCTCGAAGCCCTCGCCGCCGAGCTCGGGCTGGCGGATAGGATGCTCTTCACCGGCGGCATGGCGGATCCATCCGTCGCCTATCGCGGTTTCGACGTCTTTGCCTTGTCCTCCGATACCGAGCAGATGCCTTTGTCGGTGCTCGAAGCGATGGCAACGGGATTGCCGGTCGCCGCCACGCGGGTCGGCGACGTCCCGCAGATGCTGGCCTCTGCCAACCAGCCCTTCCTGAGCGCCTGCGACCCAAGCGGGCTGGCGGCCGCCCTGCGGCCACTGCTGCAGAATGCGGTGTTGCGCCGGCGGGTTGGCGAAGAGAATCGGGCGAAGGCCGAGCGCGACTATGATCAGCAGATCATGTTCCGCTGCTATGGGGCACTGCTGGATCATCCGTAAGGTGGCAGACCGCCACGGGCAAGGCAGGGCAGGACTGCTGCAGGCCATGGCAGGCCCCCAGAGGCAAGGTCGGAGAAGGCGCCGCCGGCGGCCTCCCCATGTCCGCTTGCCCAACACGCCATCCGGATGGGGCCTGCGCCCAAAGCGCATGGCGGCGCCGGCTTATCCAATGTTCATTGTTGTCGCGTACCTTCTGGCGGGAATAATGCAACGATGGCGTGGATCTTGGCAGCGAACTAACAATGGCGCGGTTTGAGGGTTAAGCATGCGGGTGAAATGGCTGATTGTTGGCGCTGGCTTCACAGGCTGTACCCGGGCGGAGCGGCTCGCAACGCGGCGCGACGAGCGGGTCCTGCTGTTGAACCGCCGGCCGCAGGTCGGCGGCAATGCTTTTGACTGCGAGGATGATCACAGCATCCTCGTTCTTCGTTACGGACCGCACATCTTCCACACCAACTCTCGCAAGGTTTGGCATTACCTGTCGGGCTTCACCGAGTGGTGGCCTTACGAGCACAAGGTTCTTGGCCGGATCGGCGGCCAGTACATCCCCTTGCCGTTCAACCTGAACTCGTTGACCGCGACCTACGGGTCGGCCGATGCGCAGCGGCTGGCGGACAGGCTGCTCTGCTTGTACGGGCAGGACCGCAAGGTCCCCATCCTCAAACTGCGCCAAAACCCCGACGCGCAGGTGCGCCAACTCGCTGACTACATCTATGACAATGTCTTTCGCAATTACACGGTGAAGCAGTGGCAATTGACGCCGGAGCAGTTGGATCCCGCCGTCACTGGCCGAGTGCCGGTGCGGCTCAATCACGACGACCGCTACTTCGAAGACACTTACCAAGCCGTGCCGTCTCCCAGTTACAGCGCCATGTTTGCTCGGATGTTGGCGCATCCCAAGATCGGCGTCGTCCTCAACACGGATTACCAGGCAGTACGCTCCACGATGAGCGTCGAGCGGACAATCTTCACCGGGCCGATCAACGAGTATTTCGAGTACTCGTTCATGACGCTGCCCCATCGCAGCCTGCGCTTCGAATTCGAGAATCTCGACCAGCCCTGCTACCAGCCGGTCGGTACCGTTAACTACCCCAACGACGAGGAATTCACCCACATCACCGAGCAAAAATACGTCACAGGCCAGACGCATGACCGAACCGCGATCGTGTGGGAATACCCGCAGCCCTACCTGCCCGGGACCAATGAGCCGTACTACCCCATTCCACCCCAGCAGAACCGGCTACAGTACGAGTACTATGCCAAAAAGGCCGAGAAGCTAAAGGGCTCTGTCATATTCGCAGGGTGGCTGGCCGATTACCGCAATTACAACATGGATCAGGTCGTTGGCCGAGCCCTCAATGTTTTCGAGGAGGAGATCGCATGAGCGCTCAGGTTTGTGCTGTTGTTGTAACGTACAACCGCGAGACCTTGTTGCGGGAATGCCTCCGCTCCCTGGAGGCGCAAACGCGACGGCTGGACACCATCCTCGTCGTCAACAACTGCAGCACGGATGGGACGGCAGAGATGCTGGCCATCGAGTTCGCCCATCTGTCGCAGCTGTCTCTCCCAGTCAACAGCGGCGGCGCCGGCGGTTTCTATGAGGGCATGAAATGGGCGTTCGAGCGTGGCTTCGACTGGATTTGGGTGATGGACGACGATGTCGAGGCGGTTCCGGAGGCGCTGGCCACCCTGTTGGAGTTCGCGTCGCTGTCTGACTTCATCCATCCGCGTCGCATCGGCAGTGATGGCCGGGCGTTTCCATGGGAAGGCGTGTTGGATCCCACCACCGTCAGCAAGAAGTCCTTCCCCAGCGATATCGGCTTCGAGAACGGGCGCACCTGGATCCCGGTCAACTACGGCTGCTTCGAAGGAGCCCTGATCCACCGCCGCGTGGTCGAGCGGATCGGCTTGCCGGACAAGCGCTTCTTCATGCAGGGCGACGACCAGATCTACGGCTACCAGGCCTCGCTCCACACCACCGTCATTTATATCAACCGGATCGGGTTCCGGCGCAAACTGCCCTATTCCGCCGAGGCGACAGAAAACAAATGCTACCTGCTGTTCCGGAATCGGTTCCTGGCCTACGAGCATTTGGTGCGGTCAGCCCTGCCGATGTCCCGCGTGGCCTTCTGGTTCGAGAACCTCCTCCTGCTGGCTTGGTATGTCCGGAGCACGACGCCGCGGCGACCGCGAAGCTATTGGCGCAATCTGCGCGGCATGCTGACCGGCCTCTGGGACGGCACCCGAGGCCGGTACGGCGCACCACCTTGGATCCGGTGAGCACAGGCCCGCCGCCCGGGACCCGACCGGACGCTGGCCGGGCCGCCGTGGCAGCACCGGCGAGGCGGCTTCCCACAGCCCGCAGCGCAGAGAACCTGCGGGCTCTTGTCGGCGCGCCCGGCGCGCGCACGCCCTTCAGGCGGATCGGCCGATGCGGCGGCTGATCACCCTCAACCCGTCGCGGAGCTCGGCGAGGAGCGGATGATCCGCCAGGATCAGACCGGCAATCCATCCTAAGCCGGCGCCGACCGAGGCGAGCGCCGCAGCCGCAAGCGACATGGTGTTCCCGAAGCCGCCATGGATGATGACGACCAGTGCCGGTGCTGCGGCCGCGCAGAGCGCGACGACGGCGCTGCGCCGGACCGCAAGTGCAATCTCCAGCCAAGAGACGCCAATCTGCCGCCGGATGAAGCTCAAGGCTACGATCACTTGCAACGGCGCATTGATCAGTTGCGTTGCTGCGACCGCTTGCAATCCAAAAGGTGAAGCCAGAAAAATGAGGAGAATAGAAGGTGGCAGCGAAATTAAACTCATTGCAAAAGTATCTTGAACTCGGCCAAGCGCAACAAGGGTAGGATAGGTCATAAAAGCCGGGAACATGGCAAGCGAGGCAGTTGCCATTATACGGACCAGCGGTGCAACTTCGAGCCATTGATGCCCAAGTAGCACTAGAACAACAGGCTCCGCAAGCAAAGCGAGTACGACCAGACTAGGCCACTGCAACGCTGATATGTAGGAAAGCGCTTGAAGGTAAGTTGGCTTTAAATCGATATTCCGACGCACTCGTTCCGACAGCGCCGGCAGGACGACCGGATTGAGAGCGCTGATCACGAGCCTGTCCGGCAGTTGGCATAGCGTCACCGCCCGTCCAAAAAAGCCTAGTGAAGTGAAGCCAAGTGTCCGCCCAATAATCAGCTGTGGTAATTGGTCCTGAAAAACATTGATAATAGCTGTCGCCGTTGAGTATGTACCAAAATGCACTAACCTGCGCCACTCCTTAAACGACAAGCGGCAAGCCCAGAAGCAAGGGCGGAACGCGTTGGCTATAATCGTTCGCGTAAGGCTTGCAGCAAGCGTTGCCCAACCAAGGCTCATAAAACCATAGCCTAGAAGCGCCAATGCCACAACAACGCTTAGATTGACCAGCGTCGATAGCAGACTGATTGCCGCGATTGCGTCAAAAGCCATATCTCGCCGCAACAAGCTGAAGCTGGGCATAGAAAACGGTAAAAGCAAGAAGTTAGCTACGAATAGGGGTATAAGGTGTCGCAGTTCAGGTTCGTTGTAGAACGCTACCATAGTCTCGGTTCCGAGCAAAAGCCCGAGCGCGCACACAAAAGACAACATAAGCGTAATCGTAAAGGCAGCTTGTACGTGCTGATTGGTAATATGTTTTTCCTGAACGAGAAAGTTACCGACCCCGAAATCTCGGAGTACGTCAATCAACATGACCACGGCCATGCCAACGGCAAAAAGACCGAAGTCCTTTGGCGTGAGAAGGCGAGAAACAATTACGGTACCGACAAGGCTCAGAGCATATGAGCCGTATTTCTCTGCAAAGGAAAAGGCGAGAGAGCGTCGGATCGTACTCATGGATACCGCATGATGCTGGATTGATTGGCCTCAACGACTTGAGAGACGGTCAAGCGTGTTACCTTCACCCTAGATTGATGTCGGCTTCGGCGGGTGAGTATTAGGTAGGATATACTTGCTGGCAGCCCCTGCATCAGTAAGTTTCCCTTAAAAATGCTAGTACTTGCGATCGGAAAAATTCCTGAGTTGGCGTAACCGAAATTGCTGCCAGATGTTTAAGAACATCGGGGTTCATTGCGAGTTATGACAAGGGTTGACGGCATCTTAGGTATAACCGCCCCGCCACCGACAAACACCAAAAGTCTTCGGTATCAGCCGCCAAGCAAAGATAGTCTTTAACGGGGTTAAGTTCATGGTTTCATATTTTCTAGCGAAGGAGAATGTGGGAGAGCATTGAGGCGTAGTCTTGCGGCCACTACCATTGCTGCCTCGGGCAGCAATGGCATTCAACCGGCCGCCGCACGAGTTGTCCTCTCACGCGCCGAACCTTTGCTCTGAGTAGCTCTGAGCTTTTCATAAAGTGATTGCACATCACTGGCGAAGCGGTCGCGGCCAAACCGTCGTTCTGCTTCAATTCGAGCAGCAGCTCCCAGCGCATCGGCTTGCTCGGGATCCGCGATGAGGCGTGTGATGGCTGCTGCCAGCCCCTCGGCGTCACCTGCCCGGTGCAGCAATCCAGTAACGCCGTCGGTCAACGCCTCTGGAACACCGTCAACGGCGGTGGCGATGCAGGGCCGTCCGGCCGCCATTGTTTCGAGCAGCACGAGTGGAAGGCCTTCAAAATGCGTGCAGAGGACACAGAGGTCAGCAGCATACATTAAGCGTACTAAGTCGGTTCGAAAGCCAGCGAACACGAAGCGATCTAAAACGCCGGCACGATGCGCGAAATCTTGCACCTCGATGAAATGCTGTCGGTTTGTATCGAATTCGGAATTATCACCAACTATTAGAAAGTGGAGCGCCGGCTGCGCTTCACGCAGCCGCGCCGCCGCCCGAATCAGAGTGAAATAATCCTTTTGCGGGTGAACGCGAGCAAACATCGCAACGATGACGGTGTTGTCGGGCAGGCCAAATTCTCCCCGTACCGCGCGGGCTGCCGCTGCGCGCTCCGTTCGAGTGGTCTGAGGCGGGATATCAATTCCATCGTAGAGAATGCTGCTGCGGGAAGACCGTATCCGCATAGGAAAATGGTCGAGTGTATTGCGAGATACAAACGCAAAATGGTTCGCAGCGTTGATGAAAATGCGCTCTCGTCGATCGATCCGCGTCTCTCGATTGCGCACGTGGCACAGCACAGGGCGGCCAGCAAGGCGGCCAGCGACGGCGACACGGTAGGCGGCAGAAACATCAGCACAATGGATGATGTCGAAGTCACGAAAGATTTTTGCCAGCGCGTTGGAGGTACGCAGAAAGGATGACGCTTCGCGCAGGAGGCTTGGCTCAGGCCGTTCAACGCTGTCAAGGCAAGTGATGACGCCTTCCTCGAGATAGGCGCGCAGTCCCATCGTTGGTCGCAGAAGGAGGGCGGTGCTTAGTATACCGAAGGGCCGTACGGCCTCGGCGATGCGCCGCGTCGCTATCTCCGTGCCACCAATTCCTGGAAAAGGCAAAACGTGTAAAACTTTCATGCGCTGTGCGAGCCATTGCGGCAGATCATAATGAATGGCCCTTAGATTTTACTGTCCGGCCGCCGGACCGCGGCGTAATCCGTTTAAGCACAGTCCCGGCAGGCGCCAGTGCCTGCCAACAGCGCGGGCCGAGGGCACGTTTTACAACGGTCTTCCACCAAAGCGGCTTCCTGCGAATTGTGCTGTCGATAGTCAAAGCTAGATCCATCAAACGTGCCGTCGCGGCATCTTCCTTCGCCTCCTCTAGGTGCCGCGCAATCGCCCAAAGCACCTCCTCCGCAAGCGAATGATAGGCGAGTCGTGCGAGCTCTTCAGCGTCTACCAATCTTTCAGATTGGCCTTCAAAAAAAACCTGGAAAGCCTTGTGGCGTTGCTCGTAATCTGCCCGCATACGGTCGGCATTGTAGCCATGTCGCATATTGTGGGCATGGATGCGGGTAAAAGCCTGCGTTTGTGAAACTTCACCGACATTGCCATGGGCAGCGAGCCGGAGCCACATTTCCATGTCGCCTGAATGCGGCAGTTCCGGTCGGTACCCGCCGACCTGCTTCTGCAGGGCGGTGCGAACAACCGCGGTTGCCGTTTCAACTGAGTTTATTGGTTGAGTACATAATTTACGGATAAAGTCAGAGCCGCAAAGAATTCGCTTCGAGCTGGGTGGCGCTTGCTCGTCCAAAAGCTTCTCCGGAAGTTCGGACTCATCTCCAAACCGGATGGCAGGGCCATGGACGAAGGCGACGCTCGGTTCGGCTTCCATCAACTGGACGGCACGTGCGAGAGCACCCGGAGCTAGCATGTCATCCGACGACAGCAGCAGCATATAGTCAGCGGCAAGCCACTCAATGCCCTCGTTATAGGTGGCAATGTGCCCCCGGTTTACCGAGTGAGCGATTACCTGCACGCGTGATTCCTCGGCCGCGATCATGCGGGCGATCTCAAGTGAATCATCAGTCGAGCAGTCGTCAATGATAAGGGCACGCACCCGGCAATCAGTCTGACTAAGCACGCTACCGAGGCAGGTGCGCAGGAAGCGTCCGTAATTGTAGCAGGGTACGATGATGTCCACCTCGGGCAGGACCACCATCCTAGCTACCGAACAGCCGTTCGTTGGGGGCGTCGAGGCGGCAATCATGCGGTCATCACCCTACGTAGCGCGCTGGAAGCGCGATGGTGCAGATCAAGCACAAGTCAGTAAGTGAACGCCGTCGTGAATGTCTAAAGCCGCACGCCGAAACGTGGTGGTGCATCTCTTCAGTCATGCTGCCTCCCGCTTGCGGTCATGCGAGCTGTCCAGGATCGCGTCGAGTCGCTCCAGACTGCCGGTCCAGGCATGGCCGGCAACGACAGCATTGCGTGCTGCGATGCCGAGGTCCGGATGATGGCCGTCTAAAACCTCAGCAATTTGCCGCGCCATCGCCTCGGCGCCATCCGCTACCAACAGATCCCGACCCGGATGGGCACGCACGCCGGCAAAGGCCTCTGAGGAGGCGACCACCGGTCGAGCCATCGCCATGGCTTCCAGCACCTTGTTTTGTACGCCGCGGGCGATGCGCAACGGCGCGACCGCGACCGCGGCATGGGCCAGGTAAGGCCGCACATCCGGCACCCGGCCGGTTACGTGGACGCCAGGCAGTGCTGCCAGCGCGCGCACCGCTGGTGCGGGATGGGTGCCCACGATGTGGAACTCCGGTGCCGGCCGCCGCATCCGCAGCAGTGGCATCACGGCCTGGGCAAACCAGCATACCGCATCGACATTCGGCCGGTAATTCATCGTGCCGGTAAAGACGAGCGCAGGCCCAGCCTTCGGGCGGTAAGGGCTCGGGGGGGGTGGCGCGGGCGCAAACCGCTCAAGGTCCACCCCGTTGTCGAGCGCCACCACGCGTCCGGCGGATTCCGGAGCTAGCGACATGAAGTGCATCCGCTCCGCTTCGGAGACCAGTAGCGTCACGTCGAAGCTGGCTGCTGCTTGGCGCTCGAAGGCGAGCAGCGTCCGCGCCTCCCTGGCCCAGACCTGGCGCTTGGGGAAGCGGGCGCCGTCCTCGGCATAGGCGCGCCACTTCTCGGAATCCACGTCCACCATGTCGAGCACCCGGCGCAGCCCGGGACGCCGCTCTGCCGCCGGTCCCATCGCATAGGGCGCCATCGCCGAGGAGTAGACGAACACCGCGTCATACCGCCCCGCCGCGAGCCCGCCCTGGGCCCAACGCCGCAACTCCGGCTCGTCAAACCAGTCGAGCGTCAGCGGCCGTCCTGGCCGGAGGCCCAGCAGCGCGCGCACCAGGCGCTGCCGGGGCTGCAAGGGCCGGCACATCACCGTCTCGCAACGCGCCTGCAGCGCCGGCAGATACACGGCATCCGCTGGGTCATCCACCAAGCAGCCAAGATCGATCGCCCAGCGATCGGCCAAATGGTCGAGGAAATGCCAGGCTCGGATCTTCTCGCCCTTATCGGGGGGATACGGAATTCGATGACATAGGAAGAGCAGCCGAGGCTTATTCATTGGCGCACTGTTCAGCCCAGTCCCCGCACCAGGGGCGGACCGAGCAGATTGGCGACCGGCAGGGGCAGTCGCTTCCAGGCAGCAATGAACAGCCGATATTTGGGGTTGTTCGGGTTGTTGTCGGGAATGCGGGCGCCCTCCGCCAGCCGATAGCAGTAGTGCAGCGCCGCCTCTTCGAAGCCCCAGTTGCGCTTGAAGGCGAAGGCCCCGGTCCCGGCCTTGCTGCGGCCAAAATCGAACAGCGTGGCGCCACGCTCGCGGCCAGCGCGACGCATCACCTCCCAGTACATGAAGTCGTTGGCTGACAGGCCGCGTGCCGCCGCCGTGCCGCCGCCATAATAGGGCAGCACCTCCTCGCGGAAGTAGAAGTTCAGCACCGCCGCCACGGGCCGCTCCTCGTGCAGCACCGTGGTCACGTCGTGCTCGCCCGGGAAGGTCTCGCCGAGCAGTCGGAAGTAGCGGCGCGGGAAGACCGGGGAGCCGAGGTTGCGTACGCTCTCGGCATAGATCCGGTGCAGCCGATCAGTGTCGCCATCGGACACGCTGGTCAGTCGAAAACGCTCGATCGCCTTGCGCACTTCCGCGCGCGGCTTGCGTGGGATGTTCTTCTGCAAATCCTTCGCATCGTCGCCAGTCATGACAATCGGCTTGCGAAAGGTGAAGTAGAGCGGTGGGCGCTCCGTCCAGCCTGGATCAGGTGCCGACAAACGTCGATATTCCAGGCAAGGCACGCCAAGGCGGCGCTGCAAGGCCAGCGCATGCGCCTCAAGTGCCGCGCCGGCTTCCTCGGTGGTCGAGACGGCACCGCCATAGACACAGAAGGGGGTTGAGGCGAGGGTGTCGCCGAAGAGCCGCGTGCGCATGCGCGCCAACGGCAGCACGCCGACGATGGCGCCATCCTGTTCGGCCAGCGCGTAGTAGGTGCGGTGGCCGAAGGCGCGCGTGATCACCCGCCGCCAGGGCGAGAGATGAAAGAAGGTTGCCGCGGGCGTCGCGCGCACAAAGGCGTCCCACGCGGCCTCCTCGGCGGCTCCATCGCCAAGCTCGCGGATTCGCACGGTCATGATACTTACTCCGCAGCGAGGCGTGGCGTCGGCGCGGCCGGGAGTTCAGCGGCGAAGACCACATCCATCCGGTTCCAGGCAAAGTCGCGCAGCAGCCGGTCGAGCCGCGTGGCCATGCTGCGGAGGCCGGTATAGTGGCGGAACTTCGACAGCCGCCTGGCCTTGCGCACGCGCGGCTGGTCCGGATCGATCTCCCAGGGATGGAAGTAGAAGAGCCCCGGGCGTTGCTCCTGCCGGTTCACGCGCGACAGGCCCGCCCGGAACAGCGCGTAGGGCACCAGCCGGAACCAGCCGCCGCCGGCGCAGGGCAGGTTGCGCCCGGACAGGTGCACCGTCGTCATCGGCAGCTCCACCACCCCATCGGAATGCGGCCGGTGCGGCCCGCGTGGCGCATCCGGTGCGCCATACAGGTCGTGGCGGACCGGAAAGACCGAGGAGCTGTAGGTATGACCCTCCTCGGCCAGCACGGCGTGCGCCCAAGGCGTGCTGCGCGGGCTGATCGAGAACGTCGGGGCACGGTAGCCGCGCACCGCGACGCCACCGATATCCTCGAGCACGCGCTTGGCGCGGCGGATATCGGCGCGAAAGCCCGCCTCGCCCAGTTCATGGACCAGGCGGTGATCCCAACCATGGCTGGCGAGCTCATGGCCGGCGGCCACGATGCGGCGCACCAGGGCCGGGCTGCGCTGCGCCACGCAGCCCAGGGTGAAGAAGGTGGCCTGCACCCCGGCCTCGGAGAACTGGCGCAGCACGTGATCCGTATTCGCTTCCACCCGGGATTCCAGCCGGTCCCAGTCGCCGCGGGCAATGGTGCCGCTGAAGGCCTGGACCTGATACCAATCCTCGACATCGACGCTCATGGCGTTCGCAAGGCGCGGAGACGTGGCCTGCCGTGTCATCGCAGGAATCCTCCATTGACATGCAGCGCCTCGATCCGGCGACGGCTGTCTACCAGCCCCATCATGGCCGGAAATCTTTGTGGCCCGTCACCGAGTCGCCGAACAGGTCGCGGAGGCGATTATAGATACGCTCGCGCTGCGCAACAATGTGCTCGAGTCGCGCCAGGCGCTGATCGAGCTCGGCGAGCGCCTTCGCTACGGAGGCGGGCGCGGCAGCCTCCGCCGCCGCCTCCGGCTCGAAGCCGCCACCCAGATCATCCTCGAGCTCCAGTGCCGTCGCCTCGACCAGGGCGGCACTCAGCTGCGGCGCATGCTCGAGCTCGCCGCCGAGCAGTACCCGCGAGCAGAGCCGGTTAATCCGCCGCGGGACGCCACCGCTGTGTTGATGCACGAGGTCGATCGCGCCCTCGCCCCAGCCTGGCACGCCGTTCCAGCCAACCGCCCGCATGCGGTGCTCGATATAGGCGTGGGTTTCCTCCCGCGAGAGCTGGCCGAGGTGGTAGGAGGCGAGGATCCGCTGGCGGAGCTGGTCGAGATCCGGGCTCGCCAGCGTCCTCCGGAATTGCGGTTGGCCTAGCAGGATCGTCTGCAGCAGCGCCTGCCCAGCCTCCCCCGTGATGTTCGAGAGCATGCGAAGCTCCTCGAGCGCTGGCAGGGGCAGCGCCTGTGCCTCGTCGACGATGAGCAGGTAGCGCCGCTCGCCCTTTCGCAGGGCAGCGGTGATGCCGCGCAGGATGGCCACCTTCGAGCCTTCCGTCTCCGTGCCGAAGGCGTCCGCCGCCAAGCGGAGGAGGTCATCGCCTGAAACCTGCGAGGTCGCGATGCGCGCCACCACATAGGTTGCCGGATCGAGCTGCTCGCACAGATGCTCGACCAGCGTTGTCTTGCCGGCGCCGACCTCGCCGGTGATCACGACGAAGCCTTCGTTCTGCGCCAGGCCGTAGAGCAAGTGCGCGTAGGCTCGGCTGTGGATCGTGCTCGGAAAGTAGAGGCGGGCATCCGGCGTCATCCGGAACGGATGCTCGCGCAACCCATAGGGTTGGTTGGACACCATGCTCATCCCGACATGGGCGTTCATGGGCGACCTCGCATGTTTGCGGCGCCGGTCCCGGCCCGGTTTCGCAGCGAGGAACCGGGCCACGGAGCGGGGTGGGTTGCAAGCTGGGCGGTCATGGCTAGAGGCTCACCTGCAGACCGACCAGGAAGAGATTTTGCAGGCTGTTGCCCGTCGCATCATAGGCACTGCGGTTGGTCAGGCGATACAAGGCCGTGCCGATGAGGCGCTCGGTGAACCGATAGCGAAGCGTCGCCTGCGCGGTGACCACAGTGCCATCCCCACCGGGGAAGTCGGAGAAAGTCCGGCCATATTGCAGATAGCCTGCAACCTGGGTGCGTGGCGACACCTCACGTGACCAGCCGGCGCTCACCGATGGACCGCGCTGCCCGAAGACTTGCGTGCCGGGAGCCGCAGCAACCGGGATTAGCTGCTGGTACCCGACGCCCAGGGTGACGGTATCACGCGGCCAGTTTTGACTGACCAAAGCATTCAGTCTGCGTGACCGAAACACTCCGCTCTGGGTTGCCAGAAAGCTGTCGGCATAGCTCACCGGCGCGCCGGTGGTTTGGTCGACCGGGTTGCCGAGCGCGTCGAGCGTGGTGGTGGCCAGAAGATCCTGCGTCCGGATCAGCGCGGTGCTGAGGGCTTCGACATAGGTGGTGTAGAGGGTCGTCCGTGTCCCCAGCGGGACAACGGCATTGACATAGGCGGCCGGGTAGCCGCTGCGCTCGCCGTATTTGGCGATGACATAGGTGTCCGGCGTTGGCGCGAACCGCAGGCCCGCCGACCAAACCGGCCCGACATAGCGGAAGCGCGGTGTCGTGGCGAATTCCTCGTCCTGGTAGCCGATCTCGGCCAGGACGGCGACGCTGCGCAGCACCGCGTAGCGCGCCTCAACCGTGCCGATGGTGCGGTGGGCGCCATCATAGATGCTGGTGCCCGTAAAGACAGTGCCGCTCGCCCGCGCCTCCAGCGCGAAGCGGCCAAAATCCTCCCCAGTCCGCGCGACGAGGTAGCCCTGCTGCGCGGTGTAGCTCTGCGGCTGAAAGAAGGGCTGGGACTGTCCCGGCAGGGTGTTGGTGGAGCCGCTCTGCGAGCCGAACAGGAAGGCGTAGCCGAGTGACACGGTCGCCAGCCCGCCGAAGCGATGAACCAGATAGGGGGAGATTTGGCCACTATAGGTCTGCGCGCTGTCGCTGCGGGTGGTGACCGGCGCCGTGCCGCTGGCGCCGAAGGTGCCAGAGGGTGCGAAGGTCGCGGCCGTCGCCCGCACGTCAAGGAACAGCGTCTGTGGCAGGAGCGCCGCGACAGCCTGGCCATTCAACCGATGGTCCACCCGGTTCTGATCGGAATCCGGGACATAGAATTGGATGACCGGCGCGTAGTTCAGCGTACCCCGAAGGGCGAGCGTGTCGGTGCTGGCGAACAGTGCCGGGGTGATGATGGTGCCGAATTCAGACCGGCGGTCGGTGCCGGTTTGATTGATGTTGTCCGTAGCGAGCAGGTTGAAGCCCAGGCTCGGGGCCAGCACATGTTTGCGGCCAGCAGTGGCAGCGGGCGGAACAGCCGCACCGAAAAGTGTAGAGCCTGGCGTGCCGGTCACCCCGCCGGGCAAGAGCCCGGAAGCCAAGCCGCCTTCACCCACCGCGGCTCCCTCGGTCGTCCGCTGGAAGAGGCGACCCTGCTGCAATCGATCCGTAACGTTGGAAGGGGCCAGCGGAAAGGCAGGAAAAGGCGAGGGGGCGGTGTCGGAGTCTGCTGCTGCCGCAGGAGCCGCCGAGGATGTGGCTGAAGCGGCTGCCCCTGCGGGTTCCGCCGACAGAGTCTGGGCCACCGCCGGCCAAACGGAGGCTGCGGCCCACAGCGCGGTCGCCGCCAGTAGGCAGGCCATGGCGCGTGGGGGTGAACTGCCCCGAACATGGCCGTGGGGAGGCGTATAAGCCCCGAAGGTGTCATTGCCGCTCAGCCGCACCTTGTTCAGCACGAGCTGCAGCGTCTGGCAGGCATCGACCATGTCGAGCGCGGCCTCGACCTCGCTACGCGCGGTTCGCTCGGCCTCAACCACCATCAAAACCTGCCCCGCGATGGAGGCGAGGGTGGCCGAGTCGCTGCTCGCCAGGCAAGGTTGGGCATCCACGATCAGGATGTGCTCGGGCAGCGCCGCGGCCATGCGCTCCACGGCCGCGGCGAGGGTAGCGATGGCCGGTACAGTCGCCGCGGCGCTGGACTGAGGCTGCGCTCCAAAGGGCAGGATCAGGAGCTGAGACACCTCGGTGTCGACCAAGGCCACCCTGGGTGGCTGACGCAGGTTGGTGGCCAGCGCCCGAAGACCGGGTTGGTCGCTGAGGCTCAACAGGTCGCTCAGACCACCCGCCTTACCATCGGCATCAATCAGGACAACCGGCACCGCGCCACTGGCCGCAAGACTCACGGCGATGTTGAGCGCACAATAAGTTTTGCCCTCGCCCGGGCGGGCGCTGGTGACCAGAACGACCCGGCTGTTCCGGCTATTGCCGTCCTCGGCCGCGATCGCGGCGCGCATTGTGCGCAGCACCTGGTGTTGCACGATGGTGATCTCCTCGGAGATCCGGCTGCGCGAATATCCTGGCAGCGCGGCCAGCCCGGCCCGCCGCAGCGCCGGCAGATCGACCTTGGGCCGTGGGGCCGCCACCGCGGGCGGCGTCTGGTCCGGCACGGCCTGGTCAGGGCTAGGCCCGGTCAGCGGCGCCGTTCCGTCCCCGATGGGCGCGATGCTCGGCGTGACGCGCTCAACGACGGGTCGCGGTGGTGCTATGCGGCTGAGCGGTTCCGGTCGCGCCGGCTCGGGCGCGGCGCGCAAACCAACGAGGCCACCCATGGCTTCGACGGCACGCTCAACTAAGTGGGGCGTCGGGGGCGGAGGGCTCATGCAAGGACCACTCCGGCGAGAAGTGCGGGCCCGATGAGCACCGCTCCAAAGACAGTGAGTAGAAGAAGACAGGCGACACTGAACATCACGACCGAGCGCATGCGCTCAGCGGGGTGACGGCGCTGCGCCGAAATGCCGCCCAGCACCGGCAGTCCGATCCGGCGCAGGTCCTGAATGGAGTAGAAGCTGCTGTCGACCTGCACGAGCAGGAAACCGAAAGCCCCACCTGCCCCAAAGCCGAGCAGCAGCACAACCGCATTGAACAGCCGACGGCTTGGCCCCGAGGGCACCGTTGGCAGGGACGGCGGATCCACGACCTCAAGCTGCACCCGGTCCGAGCCGGTGCGCGCCGCATCGGCAATCCGTACCGACTCTCGGCGCGTGAGCAGCTCCTCAAGGTTCCGCCGCAGCACGGTGTAATCGCGGTCGAGGTTCAGGAATTGTGCTTGCACTTCCGGCTCGCCGCGCAGGGCCGCTTCCAGGCGCTCCACCTCGGACTCGCTGTCCTGCAGCTGCCGCTCGAGGGACGCGACCTGGGAGTCCGCATCTACCAGCCGGACCTTCAGCTGCTCATACAAGGGGTTGGTACCGGTCCGCACCCCGGGAGCACGCCGTGGCGCCGCCCCACCACCATTGGCCCGCAGATCGGCAAGCAGGGCCCGGGCGGTGGCAACATCGGGATGCTGCTCCGTATAGCGCAGGCGCAGCTCACGCAGCTGCCGCTCCGCCTCGGCCAGGCGGCTTCCGCCGCCCTCAAACGCCGCGGCCGCCTCGGCGGACAGGGTCGGCGGTTGCGCGTCCAGCTGCTGACGCGTCAGATCGCGGCGCTTGCGTGCATCTTGCAGCTCACCCTGGAGTTGGCGCACCCGAACCCGGCCGGCCTCGAGCCGCGAGGCGCCACCGGTTTCCGACGGCAGGAGATCGATGTACTGCGCCCGAAAAGTGGCGCGCCGCTGCTCCGCCTCGCGCATCCGCCCTTCGTAGAGCGCGATCTGCTCTTCGAGAAACTGGCGAGCTTTGAAGTACTGCTCGCGGTCGGTGGCGGTGGCCGCCTCGACGAAGATCTGGACAGCTTTGCTCACCACTTCAAACGCCACCTCCGGATCCCGGTCGCGGTATTCAACGCTGAAGAGGTTCCGGGCATAGCTCGTCAGGCGAATGTCACGCCCCAAGCGCTGCACCAGGGCTTCGCGCTCGGCGCCGCTGTCGATGCGCTCGCGTAGCCTGGTGCGATCAACGATCAGCTCGAGATTGGGGCGGCTGAGCAACGTGCGCTGCAGGGTTTCCACCTGGCTGGCCGGCGAGCTGTCGAGCGCGATCCCGCGGAGCAAGGAGCCGAGCACCGCATCGGCATCGGCGAAAATCCGGGCGCGGGACTGGTACTGATTGGGCAGAGCGTAGACAACGCCCCAGCCAACGAGGCAGACCAGCCACGTCGCCGCCAGAGCCCACCAGCGCTTACGCCATCCCGCTGCGGCGTAACGTCGGATCTGTCCCAGGATTGGCACTTGCATGGCACTAGAACCAGCTGCTGGGAATTACCAGGGTATCGCCTGGCCGCAGCAACACGTCCTGAGACACGTCCCCGTCTCGCAGCAGATCGGATAGACGGACCCGGATCGTCTCAACCGGCTGGCCGGCCGGGCCACGGCGGATAATCTCGGCGCGGTTGCCGGCGGCGTAGCGGGTCAGGCCTTTTGCCTCGATCATGACATCGAGCACGCTCATACCATCCCGGTACGGCATGCTCATGGGCTGGGCTGCTTCACCAATCACGCGGATCTGCTGGTTCGGTTGGCCAACGAAAGATTTTACCATCACCGTAACCGCCGGTTCGAGGACGTAGCGCTTCAGCCGCTCCTCAATCTCGCGCGCGAGCTGGATGGGTGTTCGGCCGGCGGCTTGAATTTCCGGCACGAGGGGGGTCGACAACCGACCGTCCGGGCGCACGGTCAACTCAGTAGAACTGAGCTCCGGAGACCGGAACACAAACACGCTCAAAGTGTCTCCAGGTCCGATCAAGTACTCGGAATTGTTGTTTTTTAATGGAACGGCAGTTGCATCGGACGGCACCGAAGGCCGAGCGCAGCTAGCTGTCATGAGCATTAGGCAGAGGACGGCGGCGGTCAGGTGGCCGTTTCGCATCCCGGTCCAGGCAGGCCAACAAATCACGGGTCAATGCCCTTTTTAGTTTCCAGAAGGCATGCCTGCGGGTGGCCCCGGCTAAGACTCCCACAACTTGCCGTTCGTTCTGTACAACGAAAAGCGTCCTATGGGAAGTATAAATTTTGCGTCCATCGTTCTGCACTAGTGCTTGTCTCGCCCAATGAGCGTTGCTCCGAATTTTAGTCATTCTGTTCCTTTTGGTGCCCGATTCGATCAGCTGAAGAACGGCGAAGCGCGTAATTGCGCGGCTGCTAAGCCGGTGCGCTGCCCTCTTCAGACTAGGGGCACGGCACGCAATAATTTTCCCAGGTTTACCGGGCAGGTGCGGTAGAATCGGCATCGCGTCCCACGACCTTGGCGCGGAGGTGATCATGGCTGCCTCTGTTCTACATCAGTGCGGCTGCGCTGCCTGTCGCTCACGCCAGCCCCATCCCGATCAGCTGCTGCATCGGCAGATCAACCTGCTGATCAGCCGCCTGGATGAGCAGCAGCGTCGCTGGTTTGCCGCCGTTGAGGCCACCCGCCAAGGTCACGGCGGAGTGCAACGGCTTGCCGAGATCACGGGGCTGGACCGGCACACCATCGCGCGTGGCCAGCGCGAACTGGCCTCTGGCCTGGCGGACCGTACACCGGAGCGCATTCGACGCCAAGGCGCCGGGCGCCCGGCACGTGAAAGGCAGGATGCTGGGCTCACCACGGCACTGGAAAACCTGCTGGAGCCTGAGACAGCCGGTGATCCCATGGGGAAGCGCACCAAAGGCAAGCGCCGCTCGCTGCGACAACTCAGCGAAGCGCTAAGCGCTGCAGGCCACCCGGCGAGCCGACCAACAGTGGCCCGGCTGCTGCGTGAGCTCGGCTACTCGCCGAAGGCCAATACCAGATGCGGTGAGACGCGCAGCGCGCCTGAACGCAATGCGCAGTTTGAGCACATCGCTGAAGAGCGCCGACGGTTCGAGGCTGCGGGCGCACCGGTCATCAGCGTTGATTCGAAAAAAACTAGGTTGGCAAAGTTTGCTGCTGCACGGCGTTGATTGAGGGATCCT